>NZ_JBQEDL010000005.1:41997-156249 GCF_052106715.1 Gordonia sp. (in: high G+C Gram-positive bacteria) | reverse complement strand
GCCACGACGGATACCCCTGGTTCCGCGAACCGGTCGATCCGGACCACCCGAACCGGCGGCGCGAACCCTTACGGTCGCACGGCAGGCGAACCATGACCGTCCACCCAGCGGCGGCATGACCGCGGTTGGGTAGGGAGCGGTCAGGTGAACAGGCGCTGGCCCCACCATTCGCCGTCCTTCAAGCCAGGAGGCGCGGCGAAGATGGCGGACGCGTTCGGGATCAGGTACTCGGTCATCGCGTCCTTGCGGGACAACTGGTGCTGCATTGGAACGAACTGTTTGAAGCTGTCGCGGTTGAAGGCGATGAAGAACAGTCCCGCGTCGAGGTGGCCGAAACCGTCGGAGCCGTCGGTGAAGTTGTATCCGCGGCGGAGGATCTGGACGCCATTGTTCTGATCCGGGTGCGCCAGCCGCACGTGTGCGGTCCGAGCGATCATCGGCGATCCATATGAGGTGATATTGAAGTCCGGCTCGTCGAACTCCCCGGCCTTGCCGATCGGAGCGCCCTCGCCCTTCGTTCGACCGACGATCGTCTCTTGCTCCTTCAGATTCGCGCGGTCCCAGGGTTCAATGTCCATCCGGATACGTCGGGCGACGAGATAGGTGCCGCCCGTCATCCACTGCGCGGCAGGCGGATTGTCCTTTTCCGCGACCCACACATGGTCGTCGAGCACATCGGTGTCCTCGGCGCGGATGTTCGCGGTTCCGTCCTTGAACCCGAACATGTTGCGCGGAGTGTCCTGTCCGCGGGTCGTCGACGACGTACGCCCGAAACCCAGTTGCGACCACCGCACCGACACGACACCGACGCCGATCCGAGCCAGATTGCGGACCGCGTGGACGGCGACCTGAGGATCGTCGGCGCACGCCTGGATACAGATGTCGCCGAACGACCTCGACGGCTCGATCTTCTCCGCCGCGAACGCAGGCAGATCCGCGAGAGCGGCAGGCTTGCGTCCGCCGATCCCGAAACGGTCCTTCCGGTTCGGGTCCGATGCACTCGCTCCGAACAAGCCCGGACCGAACCCGATCGTGAGAGTGAGATGGGCAGGGGAGAGCCCGAGCGCCTCGCCGGTGTCCGCGGGCGGCGTGTAGTCACCGAGATCCAGCGCGCCGCCCTCGACGGTTTCCTCGCCACGCGTCATGCGCTCCGCGGCGACGGTCCACCGCTTCAACATGTCGATCAACGCGTCACGCGAATCGGTGACGACGTCGAACGCCGCGAAGTGCAGACGGTCCTGCGCCGCGGTGGTGATCCCGGCCTGATGGTCGCCGCGGAACGGGACCGTCTGGTCGTCCGGAGATGCATCAGACGACGAGCCGACGCCGTAACCACCGGCCGCTCCCGCGACACCGCCGACGACCAGGCCCGCGCCCGCTGCCCCGAGGACGGCGCGGCGCGAGACTCCCGGGCTCTCCCCGCTACCCACTACTTCTTCTGCATCACGATGCCGGGTACCTGAGAGAGGCTCGCCGACAGCGCGTCGATCTTGTCCGACAGGCCCTTACGGGTGTTCTCGTCGACCTGGTCGTACGACTTGTAGCCGTCGCCCTCCTGCAGCGCGTCGATCGCCGACCGAACCTCACCGAACTGGGCGGTGATCTTGTTCATCAGATCCGGGCTTGCCTTCGAGATCATCGGCTGCATCTCGGCGATCAGCGTCTCCGCACCGTCGATGTTCGCCGCGAAGTCCCACAGGTCCGTGTGGCTGTAGCGGTCTTCCTCGCCGCCGACCTTCGTCGCCGCGATCTCGTCGACCAAGGCCTGCGGCCCCTGGACGAACGACTGAGTCTCGAACTGGAAGTCCGGCTTGTTGACTTCGGTCTGCAGCGTTTTCACGTTCGTGAGCAGGCCGTCGGCGATCTTCGCGATCGCTTCCTTCGTGTCAGCGGTCTTCGCCTGCGCGGCGTCGGCCGGAGCCACCTGGTCGCCCGCCTCGCCCACATCGGAGGCCTGCGGTGCCCACAGGTAGCGCTCGATCCGGTGGAAGCCGGTGAACTCGACCTTGCCGTCCTCGGTGTCGTCCCACCGCATGTCGACCATCGGATCGAGATCCGGGAAGCTCTCGGCGACCGGCTCCACGCGCTCCCAGAAGGTACGGACCTGACCGAACTGCGAACGCGCAGCATCGAGATCACCCGACTTCACCGCTTCGGTAAACGTCTGAGTCTGCGCGACGAGACCGTCCACCTGGCCGCGGACATACTCGAGGTAGCGAGCCTTCGCGGCTTCGACGTCGGCCGGAGCTTCGCTCTTCTCCTTCTTGTCGCCGGTCACGTTGACCTCTGTGCGGATGCCCTGACCGACCATGCCCGGCTTGCAGGCGACGGTGTACGTGCCCGGGTCGACGATCTCCACGCCCAGCTTGCCCGTGAGACCTGGACCGATGTTCTCGACCTCGCCGAGCACGCGGTTGTTGTTGCCGTACACGTAGAACTCAGTGACCTTCGAGCCCGAGTTCGTCACCGCGAAATCGACCTGACCGGTCTGAAGATCGGTGCTCGAGAGATCGCACGCGTCGTCGGTCGACGTCACCGTGATGGCGCCCTCGCCGTCGGACTTCGACTCGCACGCGGCGAGTGCGATCGGCGTGGCGACAGCCAGGCCGAGGATCGTCGCGGTCCGAAGACCGCGATACAGGGACGTGGTGGCCATGAGATTTCCTTTCGGAGGCGTACTCGGCGATTGCGAGTATCAGGAGGAGACAGACAGGGAGTCGGACTTCGTCGACGGCGCGGGACCGGCGCGCTTGGGCGATCGACCGCGCATTACGAACAAGGTGCCGACGATCGCGACGTACGCGACCCACACGATGACCTGCAGCCGCGTCGGTTCGGGGCGGAAGTTGAAGATGCCCTGCAGGACCTCTCCGTACCAGGCGCTCTGGTCGTACCAGGAGGTGATGTCGAAGGCGATGTTATGCAGGCCCGGCAGCCAGCCGTACACCTGCAACGCGTGCACGCCGTACCCAGCAATACCTGCGGCGACGACGATCAGGAACAAGCCGGTGTAGTAGAAGAATCGAGCGAAGTCGATGCGGACGGCTCCCCGATACAGCAGCACCGTCAGAACAACCGCCACCAGGATCCCGAGAAGCAGCCCGAGCAGCGGCCACGGTCCGTTCGACGAACTCTCGGCGTACCCGACCATCAGCAGCGCAGTCTCCAAGCCTTCGCGGCCCACCGCGAGGAACGCGAGTCCCATGACTGCGGCCGGGCCAGCCGCCATCGCTGTCGACAACCCCGACTTCAGTTCGCCGGAGATGCTCGCCGATGCCTTCCTCATCCACAGCACCATGAATGTCACGATCACGACCGCGACGATCGATGCGATACCCGCGATCAACTCGGCTGCCAGCGACGAGACGGTCGATGTACCGAACTGGATGATCAAGAAGGTGCCGATCATCAATGCGAGTGCGACGCCGACGCCCGCCCAGATCCACTTCAGTGCGTCACGCCGACCCGACTTGACCGCGAACGCGATCAGGATCATCACGACGATGCCCGACTCGAGGCCCTCGCGGACACCGATCAAGCCGCTCCCGAACATCTGGGTTACTACAGACGGTGCGCCCGACGCGGCGAGAGGGATCATCGGCGACTTCAGCTTTCATGAGGCAAGGCATACCAAAATGGCAACGCTCAACAATAGCGCTCGACGCCCTTCGAGTGAATAGCGAGTACTGCGCGAGTCACGAAGCGAGGTCGACGGCCGCCGCGAATGCCGCGAATCGGTGTCTCCCCACGTCATAGCCTTGCCGAGCGATGAGGGCGTCGCGGATCTGCGGGTGGATGCGCGCAGCGATACCTGTCCACCACGGTTTGTGGGAGCGCGGCAGGTCGTCGAGCAACCTGTCGGACGCGGCCGAGAACACCGGGGAGAGTCGGAGATAGTCGGGCCGGAACTCGCGGAGGTCGCGGTCGGCGTACTCGGCGCGGTGCAGTTGGGAGATGGCGCGCGGGAGGTCGGCGTCGATGTGCGCCGCGACTCCCGACATCAGCCCCTTCATGACGGGAACGTGCGGCTTGCGGTCGTCACGTCGCTCGCAGGCCGACCACGCCCGCTGCCACATGGGCTCGCACGGCGCGCCGCTCTCGAACGCGACGAGACTGCGCGTGTAGTACTCGTCGAACACCGGAATGAGTGAGAGCACCCAGTCGGGGTTGTCGACGCCGCCGCGATCGCAGATTCCGAGCATCTCGTCGGTCACATACGAGTACACGCGGGCGAACCACTGCTTGGGGTCGTCGTCGGCGGCTAGACGGTCCGCGGTCTCGCGCTGCTGGGTCAGGACCTGCGTCGCGGCGCATCGGGAGGTGGTCAGATCGACGTCGGAGCGGGGCATGACGGTGGGCGGCGCGACCGGCGCGGGCGGCTTGAGGCCGGCGAGCAGATCGAGGGATTCGGCGACCTGCCCTCGGACCCGGTTGGCGAGGAGCGTGGTCGCGGTCTGCGAGACCAACTGCATTCGGGCCGTCCAGGTCAGCGTGCATCCAGTCGGGGTCGGCGTGATCTCCTGGCGCCCGGAATGGTCGAGGAGTGCGGGCCCGCCGTCGTAGACGCGGTAGTCGAATGATCGCGCGAAATCGGAGCGCTCGACCACCTCCCGGAGCTTTGCCCGGCCACCGGGCAGGGTGACCGTGCGTAGGGCGCCGACGCCGTCTGCGCGGTCGCCGACCCCGGGATCGCGGAGTTCGATCCGGGCGGTCGACCACCGGTTCATTTGGTCGGGTTCGGTGAGCATGGTCCACGCCTGTTCCGGCGAACAGTCGAGGTCGCGGCGCAGCCGGAACTCCCTCACGCGACCCTCCCGTACCTGGCGGCGTCCGGATCGGCGAGGTCGATCCCGAGTTGCGTGGTCACAAGCCGCAGTTCCCGCTGAGCGACACGGGTGTCCGATCCGAAGACGCCGAGCGCTCGCAGTACCTCGCGCGAGCGCACCAGCGGTCGGGCCAACGCCACCACGTTGTGCAGGGGCGTGGCCCGCAGTCCCATCGCCGACGCGATGTCTTCGTCGACCCAGCGCGTGGACACACTCGCGAACAGAGTGCGCAGTACCGGTCGCGTCACCGTGTGGACCGCTCCGTTGATGGCGTTCGCCACCGCGGGCGGCAACGGCAGCGGGAACTCGGTGCGGAACCCATCGTCGAGCAGCGCCGACACCAGGGTCCGTGCATCGGGGTCGGGTTCCATCCGGAAGGCGCGTGCGACGCGGTCGATCTCCGCGGCATCGGCAAAACTGCGGGGCAGCAGGTCGTCGTCGACGCCCATCACCGAGCCGATCCACCGCCACATGTGCGTGATCGCCTCCCGTTCCGCGGGCGAGTACCGCAGACCGAAGTCGTGGCCGATGCGCAACGGCAGTGCGAGGAACCCCGCCGTGATCGTGAACTGGCTGTAGGTCTGATTGATCGGAACGCCCCACTGCTCGGTGTCCCACCCCTGACGGTGCACGAGGTGATGGCGCACCATCGCGTGCACCAACCGGATGCGCAGCGTCTGCACCCAGCCCGCCCGTCCGACCTCCATGTACTCGGGTGCGGTGGCGAGCGCGACCCAGCGCGCCGTCGACTGAACCCGGTCCCAGGTGCCGTCGGTGAGACGCCCCGTCGCGCTGAGTGGTCGCGTGAATCCGCGCGCCTGATAGCCGTAGATCAACGATTGGTACAGCGTCGACGACTGCAACGAGCCGAATCGCCACCACGCCATCGCGCCCGCACGTGCGAGGGCCGGGTCGTACCAGGTCGGTGGGGTGCGGACAGCGTCGAGAAATTCAGTGAGAGCCGGTGGGGACGGCGAGTCTGCGCCTTCGAGCGCAGCCATCACGTCCTGCCATGTCATCGCATCCGGGGCTCCCTGCCGGTCGAAGAACTCGGCGATCACCGCGTCGGCCAACCGGTCGCCTCGCATGAGGCCCGCGGCCATGCTCGCCGCGCGCTCCGGGTGGTCGGCGGCGACGGCATCCCAATTCCGGGCCCCGGTGATGGCGGCCGCCTGGTGAGCGGTGATCGGCTCCATAAAAGACAGTGTGTTCTTTTATGAGACGGACGTCAAGATCCGTCTACCAAAGATCCGTCTACACGGTTGGTCGCGGACAGACCCGACCACAACAGCGACGTGACATGGTCGACGAGTTCGTCGCGGCTGATCTCCCGCGTAGCCGCCCACCACTCGACACTCGCCGCGACGGCGCCGACCATTGCTCGGGCCCACACGGGCGCGGGTGCGTCGTCGAGTCCGCGTGTCGCGAATCCCGCACGCAACACCTGCGTCAACGTCGTCTCGACGAACGACCGTCCGTCGCTGCGCCATCGGGCCGCGAGGATCGGGGCGAGCGCCGGATGCTCGTCGAACCACACAGCAAGTAGGTCGACGGCCGCCCGAGTCTGCGAGTGCGGATCCCTCGACCCCCCGGCCAACGACTGCATATGTGCCACGATTCGCCCCGAATGGCGGGCGGCGAGTGCGTCGATCACAGCGTCACGGTCGTCGAACGCTGCGTACACGGCGGACCTGGTGAGACCGGCCTGGGCGGCGACCTGACTCAGCGACACGTCCGCACCAGACTGTGCGATCGCGCGTTCGGCGGCATCGAGCAGCACCGCGCGTCGCGCATCCCGATCTACTCCCGGACCAGGGGGTCTGCCGCGTCCGCGGTTGATATCGCTCACAGGACAGACGCTACTGGGAACCTCGGCGGGTCGTCCGGAGTTAGGTAGGTGATGTGGCACCCTGGTGCGCGGCCCTGAGCGAGGGCCACTCGGTGCGAAAGGACGGATCACCTGTGGCGAGGGCCAACACTCTTCGACGCGTCGCACTCGGGGCGACGGCCGGACTGGCAGCCGTCATGCTGACCGCCTGCAACATCGAGATGCCGTGGGACAGCCCCGATATCCCCGACGGGCTCCCGCCGGGCCCCGGTGTCCAGCAGCCCTACGTCGACATCCACGCCGCGGGCCGCACCGCCGACACACTGCGAACGTGGGCGACGCCGCTCGCCGACGACCTCGGAATCCCGGTCACCTCGATGGAGGCATACGGCAACGCCGCAGAGATCCAGCGTCAGCAGCACCCCGAATGTGGAATCGCCTGGACCACCGTCGCCGCAATCGGCGGCGTCGAGACCAAGCACGGGACGCACCACGCCGCCGACGTCGCAGCGAACGGTGACGTGCGCCCGGAGATCCGCGGACCACAGCTCGACGGAACCAACGGCAATTGGGAAATCCGCGACACCGACAACGGGAAGATCGACGGCGACGCCGAGTTCGATCGCGCCGTCGGACCGTTCCAGTTCATCCCCAGCACGTGGCAGCGGTACGGCGTCGACGCCAACGGCGACGGCAAAGCCGACCCCGACAACATCGACGACGCCGCGCTGTCGGCGGCGCGCTACCTGTGCGTGTCGTCCGGTGGTGACATGACGACTCCCGAGGGGTGGGAGAAGGCCGTGCTGACCTACAACAACTCGATGGATTACGTCCTCAAGGTGCGCAATCACGCGAACGCGTACTCCGTCAACGTCAGGTACTGAACGGGCGGTCGCGACCGAGCCATTACCCTGATAGACGTACCCGAAGGCGGCGCCGCACGAGGCGTCGGCACGACCATCTGAATGGGGCTGGAACAAGTGGCAATTATCGAGCAGGTTGGCGCGCGCGAGATCCTCGATTCCCGAGGCAATCCGACCGTCGAGGTGGAGGTGGTACTCGGAGACGGGTCATTCGGTCGGGCAGCGGTCCCGTCGGGCGCATCCACCGGTGAGCACGAGGCCGTCGAGCTTCGTGACGGCGGTGATCGTTACCTCGGCAAGGGCGTCCAGAAGGCAGTCGAAGCGGTCCTCGACGACATCGCCCCCGAAGTGGTCGGCATCGAAGGCGACGATCAGCGCGTCCTCGACCAGACATTGGTAGACCTGGACGGCACCCCCAGCAAGTCACGTCTCGGTGCGAACGCGACCCTCGGTGTCTCGCTCGCCGTCGCCCGTGCCGCAGCCGAGTCGGCGGGCCTTGACCTGTTCCGTTACGTCGGCGGTCCCAACGCCCACATCCTGCCCGTCCCGATGATGAACATCATCAACGGCGGCGCGCATGCCGACAACGGAATCGACTTCCAGGAGTTCATGATCGCGCCGATCGGTGCGCCGACCTTCAAGGAGTCCCTGCGCTGGGGCGCCGAGGTGTACCACGCACTCAAGTCCGTCCTACACAAGCAGGGGATGAGCACGGCGCTCGGCGACGAGGGCGGCTTCGCCCCCGACCTGCCGAACACCGAAGCGGCTCTGGACGTCATCGCCACCGCAGTCGGCAACGCCGGCCTCAAATTCGGCAGCGACGTCGTCGTCGCACTCGACTCCGCGTCGACCGAGTTCTTCACCGATGGCGCCTACCAGTTCTCCGGTGCACCGAAGACCGCTGAACAGATGATCGACTTCTACGCCAAGCTGATCGCCGACTACCCGATCGTGTCGATCGAAGACGGCCTCGCCGAAGACGACTGGACCGGGTGGGCCGCGCTCACCGAGGCCATCGGCGACAAGGTGCAGCTCGTCGGCGACGACCTATTCGTCACCAACCCGGAGCGACTGGAAGAGGGCATCAGCAAGGGCATCGCCAACGCTCTCCTGGTGAAGGTCAACCAGATCGGCACCCTGACCGAGACCCTCGACGCCGTCGCGCTGGCCCACAACAACGGCTACAAGTCGATGATGAGCCACCGCAGCGGCGAGACCGAGGACACGACCATCGCCGATCTGGCAGTCGCCTGCAGCTGTGGCCAGATCAAGACCGGTGCCCCGGCCCGCTCCGAGCGCGTCGCGAAGTACAACCAGCTCCTGCGCATCGAAGAAGGTCTCGGCGACGCCGCGCGCTACGCCGGTGACCTGGCGTTCCCGCGTTTCAACGTCGACGCGTGATCAACTGATACGTATGGGTGAATCGACGTCCGGGCGCGGCGCCCGGGGCCGGAGCAGCCGTCGGGACGACAAGTCCCGACGGTCACGACCGGTACCCCGCCGCACCCGGAGTCGGTCGTCCGACGATGATCTCGGCGCCCTCGCCGACGCGGTCGCGTCGCCGTCACCGTCAAGGGCCGAACCTGCGCAGGAGCGGCGCCCGGCCCGTGGTCGCGGACGCCGGGCGCGTCGACCAATGACGTCGTGGCTCGGTCGCGTCGACCCCAAGCGGGCAGCCGTGATCGCCTTGGTCGTCGTCTTCCTCGCGTTGACGCTGGCGGTCCCGGTGCGGACGTATCTGTCGCAGCGCAGTGAGTTCAACGAGCTGCAGCAGGAGAACGCCGAACTGCGGCAGGAGGTCGCCGACTACGAACACAAGGTGGTCGAGCAGAACGACCCCGCCTACATTGAGGCGAAAGCACGCGAACGGCTGCAGATGGTCAAACGTGGCGAACGCCAGGTGATCGTGATCGCGCCGAACAAAGAACAGCAGGAAGCCGCGGAACGCGCCGAACGTGAGCGCGAAGCCAACCCGTGGTACCAGAACATTTGGGATGCGGTGTCGACACCGCCGGAGGGCAAGTGAGCGTTTCCGACAACGACCTCGCGGCCGTCGAGCAGCAGCTCGGGCGGGTGCCGCGGGGCGTTATTGAAGTCAGTTACCGGACCCCGGACGGTGCGCCCGCCGTGGTGAAGACGGCGCCGCGGCTCCCGGACGGGACACCGTTCCCCACTCTTTATTACCTGACTGACCCGCGGTTGACGGGCGCGTGCAGTCGCCTGGAGTCCGGCGGCGTGATGCGCGAGATGCAGGCGCGTCTGGCCGAGGACGACGAACTCGCCGCAGGCTATCTCCGCGCACACCTGAGCTACCTCGCTGAACGCGACGCGATCGAGTCGCTTGGCACCGACTTCACCGGGGGCGGGATGCCCGACCGAGTGAAATGCCTGCACGTCCTCGTCGCGCATTCGCTTGCGAAGGGGCCGGGTGTCAATCCGCTCGGCGACGAGGCCGTCGCCATGCTGGCCGACGTCGAGAAGCTCCGCGGCATCGCCGTGCCCGCAGATTGGGCGCACCTGCCTGAGGGCGCCGAATGACTCGCGTCGCCGCCGTCGACTGTGGGACCAACTCGATCCGTCTGTTGATCGCCGAGCCCGGGGGAGAAGGATCACTCGTCGACGTCGCCCGCGACATGCAGGTGGTCCGTCTCGGGCAGGGCGTCGACGCGACCGGGGAGTTCGCTCCCGAAGCGATCGAACGCGTGCGCGCCGCGCTCGCCGACTATGTGGACGTGATGCTCGACGCAGGCGTCGACCGCGTCCGCATGGTCGCCACCTCGGCGACGCGGGACGCGGGGAACCGGGACGAGTTCTTCGCGATGACCGCGGAGCTGCTCGGCGAGATCGAGGCGGGTGCTGTCGCCGAGGTGATCTCGGGCGACGAAGAGGCGCGTCTGTCGTTCCGCGGTGCGGTCGGCGGCCTCGACCCCGCGGACGGGCCGTTCGTCGTCACCGACCTCGGCGGCGGCAGCACCGAGGTCGTCGTCGGCTCGGTGACCGTAGGGAACGCAGTCGTCGCGGGCGCGTATTCGACGAACATCGGCTGCGTTCGACTCACCGAGCGTGCACTGCACTCGGATCCGCCCACGCTGGACGAGGTCGAGACGGCCGTAGGCGTGGCTCGTGAGGAGTTGGCGAAGGCTTTCGCCGAGGTGGACGTCTCATCCGCCCGCACTTGGGTCGGCGTCGCCGGGACGCTGACGACGTTCGCAGCTCTGCACGCGGGACTCGATCACTACGATCCCGAGGCGATCCACCATTCCTCGATCGGTCTGGCCGACCTGCACAAGCTGTGCTCGAAACTGGTTGCCATGACGCGCGCCGAACGTCTCGATCTGGGACCGATGCACCCCGGTCGCGCCGATGTGATCGGCGGCGGAGCCCTCGTCACTCAGGAGTTGGCCCGCAACTTCGCCGACCGGGCGGCCATCACCGAGATGGTCGTCTCCGAACACGACATCCTCGATGGCATCGCGCTGGGACTCCTGGACTGAGGGTGCGCGGGCTGGGGCTACTTACGCCGCAGCAACGTCACGTCGTTGCAGGCTTCGCACACGTCGTCGGGGATGAGGCCGCCGCGCTGCAGGTACCCGAAGGCGATGCAGCCGAGGCAGACGCCGAGCACGGATTCCAACACTGCCGCGACGATCAGGACGCCGACGACGATCTGCGCGGCGAGTCCGAGCCCGACGAGGGACAGGACGAACGCCGTGCCGGAGAAAGCGAGTCCGACGACCTGGGCGAACCGCTTCGGCGGGCCGGGAACGATCTTCTCCTTGCGCCACATATGAGGGACGATCACGTGCACCGCGATCCGGCCGAACGGCGAATAGCGCGGGCCGCCGGCCACGCGCAGTAGAAACCCCAGCGCCAGCACGCCGTACAGCCACGGCTGATTCACCGCGATCGAGACGACCGCCAGTACGACCACGAGACCCGCCGTGGACCGCGCCGCGAAGTCGTTCACCGGATTCGGGAAATCGAGCACACCACGGTGCCACGACGGCGCCGCTTTGACGGCGACGGGTGCGTCCACCTGGGTGAACAGGGAATCGGGCGTGCTCATCGTGGTGCTCCTTCGATCGGCCGTTTCACGGTAGGTCGGCGAAACGGCGACGTCGAGGATTTAGCTCACGCCGAGGTGAACTCGTCGATCACCTCGAGGATCGCCTCGCCGTAGCGCTCCAGCTTCGCCTCGCCGATACCGCTCACGGAGAGCATCTGCTCACTGCTGGTCGGTCGGATCTGCGCGAGTCCCTCGAGTGCCTTGTTCGACAGCACGGTATACGGCGGGATCTGTGCCTGCTTCGCAACCGACGTCCGCCACCTGCGCAGCGACTCGAACAGGTCGCGGTCGGCGTCGGACAGATCCACCGACACCGCAGCAGCTTTCGGTCTGCGCGCGCGACTGGGACCACGAACGTCCTCGCGGAACATCTGCTGGACATGGCCATGCATCACCGGGACGCCCGCCTCGGTGAGGTAGTACTGCCCGTACTCGCCGCGCGTCTCTAGATATCCGGAGGCGAGTAGTTGACGGACCACGCTGCTCCAGGTGTTCGCGTCCAGATCCGCGCCGATCCCGTAGGTGCTGAGGCTCTTGTGTCCCAGTTGCGCGATCCGCTTGTTGTCGACGCCGCGCAGGATGTCGATGAGGTGGCCTGCACCGTAATGCTGCCCGTGTTCCCGGTCGAGCCGCCAGATCGTCGCCATCAATTTCTGCGCGGGCACCGTTCCGTCCCACGTTTTCGGCGGGTTCAGGCAGGTGTCGCAGTTGCCGCACGGCTCGGAGTCCTGGTCGAAATAGCGCAACAGCCGCTGCCGACGGCAGGACGCCGTCTCGCACAGCGCGAGCATTGCGTTCAAATGCTCCGACTGCGCACGGCGATGCGCGGCATCGCCGTCGGACATCTGGATCAAGCGTTGCTGCTGAACGACGTCAGCCAGCCCGTACGCCATCCACGCCACCGACGGCAGGCCGTCGCGGCCTGCGCGCCCGGTCTCCTGGTAATAGCCCTCCACGCTCTTCGGCAGATCGACGTGGGCGACGAATCGCACATCGGGCTTGTCGATGCCCATCCCGAATGCGATGGTCGCGACCACGACGATCCCGTCCTCACGAAGGAACCGGTGCAGTGTGTCGTCTCGCAGTCGTTTGTCCAGACCGGCGTGATACGGAAGCGCATTGATGCCATTCGACACCAGGAACTTCGCGATGTTCTCCACCGATTTACGGCTGAGCGCGTAAACGATCCCCGTCGCCTGCTGTCGGTCGACGACGCCTTCGGTCGTGATGAACTCCAACAACTGCTTGTTGACCTGCGCCTTGGGTTCGATCCGGTAGGTGATGTTGGGACGGTCGAAGCTGGACACGAAATGACGGGCGTTCTGCAGATGCAGCCGCTGCGTGAGTTCTTCATGAGTACGGCGGGTCGCGGTCGCGGTCAGTGCGATGCGCGGCACGCCGGGCCACAATTCGGCCAGATCGCCGAGGGCGAGGTAATCGGGGCGGAAGTCGTGGCCCCACTGAGATACGCAGTGCGCTTCGTCGATCGCGACCAATGACAGTTTGCCCCGCGAGAGCAGATCACGCGTGTACGGCTGGCTCAATCGCTCCGGTGCGACATAGATCAAGTCCAGATCGCCTGCGAGGTAACGGCGTTCGACGTCCGACCGTTCCTCGGGCGACTGCGTCGAATTCAAGAACGCGGCTCTCACTCCGAGCTGACGAAGGGCGCCGACCTGATCGGACATGAGGGCGATGAGCGGGGAGACCACGATTGCGCACCCATCCCGGACCAGCGCGGGCACCTGGTAGCAGAGGCTCTTACCGCCGCCGGTGGGCATCAGGACTACGGCGTCGCCGCCCGCGATCACATGCGAGACGACGTCCTCCTGGTCGCCGCGGAATGAGTCGTATCCGAAGACGGTGCGCAGCACCTCGTACTGGTCGGTCACTGGGTTCCGGAGTCCTCGACCTGCGACTGCTGAGCCTGCTCCGCCTTCTTCGCAGCATCGCGCATCTCGAAACCGTCGGTGATCAGCTCGCCGACCTCACGCGCCACGTCGACCACCGCGGTCGTGATGATCGTGGTGATGTTGCCGATCCGCGACGCGGTGTTCTGCACCATCTCCTGCACGAAATCCTTGTTGCGCTCAGCCCGACCGACCACGATTGCATCCCTCCATTCGACGTTGGCTACATCGTATGGGGTCTCGACGTCGCACGACTTGGGCACTCCATTTCGGCCCTACGCCGAAATGGAGTGCCCAAGTGTGTGGCCGGTAGTCATCAGGCCGCGTCGACGGCCGTCTCCCGCTCGATGTTGACGACGAGGTCGTTGTCGTCGCGCGTCATCCAGTTGGGAAGCGACAGCTTGGCGATCTTCTTCCACGTCGATCCGAGCTGCTGGCTGAGCGAACCCGTGTTGTACGGGAGGTCGTACTTCTCGCAGATCTCACGGACCTCGGCGGCCATCTGCGGGTAGCGGTTGGCCGGAATGTCGGGGAACAAGTGGTGCTCGATCTGGTGAGACAGGTTGCCGCTCAAGATGTGGAACAGATCGCTGCCGTAGATGTTGGCCGAGCCGAGCATCTGGCGGACGTACCACTGGCCCTTCGTCTCGTCGGCGCACTCTTCGGAGGTGAACGTCTGCGCGCCGCTGGGGAAGTGGCCGCAGAAGATGATCGAGTACGTCCAGAGGTTCCGAATCACGTTGGCGCTCGCGTTACCGACGAGGGTGCTGACGAAGAAGGGGCCGGTCAGTGCGGGCCAGAGGATGTAGTCCTTGGCGACCTGCTTGCTGGCCTTTCGCCACATGCCCTTCGCCAAGCCCTTGATGTCGCTCCACTTGCGCTTGCCCTGGATGATGTTCTCGACCTCGAGATCGTGCAGCATCACGCCCCACTCGAATAGCACCATCAGAGCGGTCGCATAGGCGAGGTTGCCCAGGTAGTAGGGGTTCCACTTCTGGTCGCGGTCCATCCGCAGGATGCCGTAGCCCACGTCGCGATCCTCACCGAGGATGTTGGTGTAGGTGTGGTGCATGTAGTTGTGGCTGTGCTTCCACTGGTCGCCGGGGCACACGGTGTCCCAGTCGAACTCGCGGGAGTTGTAGGTGTCCTCACGCATCCAGTCGTACTGGCCGTGCATGACGTTGTGGCCGATCTCCATGTTGTCGAGGATCTTCGACAGGGCCAGCGAGCCGACTCCGGCGAGCCACACCGGCGGCAGGAACGGGACGTACATGGCGGCACGGCCGGCGAACTCGAGCTTTCGCTGGATATTGATGATCGAGTAGATGTACTCGCGGTCCGAGTCGCCGAGGTCCCCGACGATGCGTGCGCGCAGTTCGTCGAGGTCGGCGCCGAGTGCTTCGACCTGGTCGTAGGTCAGGTTGACTTCGGTGGTCGGATTGGTCTGAGTGCGGGGTGTGAGGGGTGCCACAGTCATGGTCATTGTTTCCCTTCGTAGCGGTGAGTGAGGTGTGCGTCTCGGTCAGGCGTCGATCTCGACGTCGCCGACCGGGGCGTTGATGCAGATCTGGATGTGGCTGTCGGGCTCGGAGTCGAGTTCGCCGGTCAGGATGTTCCGGGTGCAACCGGACGTGCGGACCTTGGTGCAGCTGAAGCAGATGCCCATGCGGCATCCGTACTCGGGGCTCAGACCCGCAGACTCGGCTTGTTCGAGGAGGGTCCGACCGTCGTTCTCGGCGCTGACGTCCGATGCGCGGAACTTCACCGAGCCTTCGACCTCGTCGGTGTCGATGACCGGCGAGGCGAGGGTGAACGCCTCGGTGTGCACGGCGTCGGCGATGCCTGCCTCGTCGGCGTAGGCGCGGACCGCGTCCATGAGAGTCGGCGGACCGCACATGTACACCTGTGCACCGTCGACGGCGACATCGGAGATGTGCTCGGCCGCGAAGTGCTCGGCGCCCTCGCCGCGTGTGTAGTGCAGGCGGACGTCGACGCCGTCGATGGTGCGGTCGATCGCATCGAGTTCGACGCGATACGGGACGTCGTCGGCGGACCGCGCGTAGTGCACGAAGGTGACCGGTCCGGTATGTCCTTCGGCGATCAACGTGCGCAACATTGAGAGGACGGGTGTAATGCCGCTTCCGCCGCTGACGAGGACGATCTTTGCGGGTCGCTGATCGGGGAGCGCGAACGCACCGTCTGCAGCTGTCAGAGTGACGACCTCGCCTACCTCGAGTGCGTTGCGCACGTGGTTCGAGACGAGTCCGCCGTCGTGGACCGCAACGGTGATCTCGATGTCTCCGCGGGTGTTCTCGGCGTTGGTCGGCGAGTAGAAGCGACGCTGGCGAACACCGTCAATCACCACTCCCACCTCGACGTACTGTCCGGCGCGGTGGCCCTTCCACTGACGCGTGGGGCGCATGGTGACGGTGGTGGAGCGGTCGGTCTGGTGACGGATGTCGATGACCTTGGCTCGGGTGTCCCGCCAGGTGAGCATCGGATCGATGAACTCCAGGTAACGGTCCACCGGGTAAGGGGTTGCGGTGGCCTCGACGAGTGATCCGACGAGGGTCGCGATACGGTTTGCCATCTGGGTGTCCTTCGGTCTGTTCGAACTTTTCAGTGAACATGTGTACTCCCATATTCTGTCGGTCCGTACTGTCGAGTGTCAAGGATTGTGAACGTGTCCGCCATCACCGTTGGGGTGGTGAACTAGACTGCTCGCGTGGCAGGAAGCCGGGCGGAAAAGAAGGAACAGACGCGGCAGGCGCTGCTCGAGACCACCATCGATCTGGTGGACGACCGTTCGTTCGGAAGCATCAGCCTGCGTGAGGTCTCACGCGGTGCGGGCATCGTGCCCACCGCGTTCTATCGGCATTTCGCCTCCATGGAGGACTTGGGCGTCACCCTCGTCGAGGATGCGATGCGGATGCTGCGCGGTGCGTTGCGCAAGGCGCGGCGCGATCTCGCCAGTCGCGGCATGCCGACGGCGCGCGACTCGCTCGACATCCTATTGACGCGGGTTCGCAGCGATGAGAAGCAGTTCCGGTTCCTCGTTCGCGAACAGCACGGTGGTGTGGCGGAGGTGCGTCGTGCGATTGGCACCGAGCTGAGGCTGCTCTCGCGTGAGCTTGCGATCGATCTGGCGCGCACGCCCGCACTTGCGGCGTGGGAGGCTGAAGATCTCGAGGTGGCCGCCGATCTGATTGTGATGATCATGATGACCACCGTCGCCGAGCTGCTCGACGGCGACGGCCGAGACGCCACCGAACGCACGCTGGTGGCCCGTGCGGAGAAACAGTTGGTGATGGTGTTTCTGGGGATGTCGGCCTGGCGTCCGAACGGATGACAGTTGGTCCGATGCGGGTCACGATTGTCGGACTGATGAGGAATGATCGTCCTCATGGATGTGGGTTCTCAGTTCGGTCCGTACCGACTCGACGCGCTCGTCGGACGCGGTGGCATGGGGCAGGTGTTCCGGGCGTACGACACCGTTCGTGATCGAGAGGTCGCGCTCAAGCTGTTGCGGGGAGACCTCGCCTCCGACGGGACCTTTCAGGAGCGTTTCCGTCGAGAGTCGCAGACTGTGGCGAGACTCGGTGAGCCCCACATCATTCCGATCCACGACTACGGCGAGATCGACGGCGTCCTTTACCTGGATATGCGATTGGTCGACGGCCGCGACCTGCGTGCGGTGCTGCGCGGTGACGGTCCGATGTCCCCGCCGGACGCCGTGGCGGTGATCGAACAGGTCGCCTCGGCGCTGGACGCCGCGCACGCGGTCGGTCTCGTGCACCGGGATGTGAAGCCGGAGAACGTCCTGATGACGTCGAGTGGGTTCGCCTACCTGGTGGACTTCGGCATCGCACACCATTCGGGAGACGCACACCTGACGCGCACGGGGACCGCGGTCGGATCGATCGCCTACATGGCGCCCGAGCAACTCGACAACGTTCCGGTCAGCCCCGCATCGGATGTCTATTCGCTTGCGGCGGTACTGTTCGAGTTGCTGACCGGCCGGCAGCCGTATCCGGGAGATTCGGTCAGTGCAGTCGTGAAGTCGACGGTGCTGTCGGCGGTTCCGGTGCCGAGTTCGATCAGCCAGGCCGTGTCGCCCGCATTGGACGCCGTGGTCATGCGTGGACTCGCAAAGACGCCGGCTGACCGGTATGCGTCTGCGGGGGAGTTCGCTGCGGCGGCCCAGGCGGCGATCCACGGCGCTCCGATGGATCCGGCGTACGACGCGACCCAGATCGCTACGCCTCTCCCGTCCGGCACGAAGAACTACTCCGGACCTCAGTCGTTCTCCGGACCCCAATCGTTCTCCGGACCGCAGCGGATGACGAATGCGCCGCATGGCTATCCGGGGCAGTCGTACGGCGGTGGATACCCGGGCGGTTACGGGGTCGGATATGCGGAGCCGCCGCGGCAGGACGACAATCGGATCCTGCACATCGTGTTGGCCGTGCTCATCGTCGTGCTCGTCGCGGCGCTCATCGGTCTGGCGGTGTACTGGTTCGGCTTCCGTGATTCGGGCGGTTCGTCGACGGCGTCACCGTCGTCTACCACCACGATCACGAATACCGTCGATCCGCAGACGTCGGCAGCGGTTCCGACGCCGCCGCCGGGCACCTCGTCCTGCGGTGGCGGTGTCGGCGTGGCGACGTCGGTGACGAGTTGTGAGTTCGCCGCGAACGTCGGAGCCGCGTATCTGCAACAGGGCCCGAAGGGGGATGCGCGCACGGTCGTCGCGTCCAGCCCGGTGACCGGCATGGTGTACACGATGGCGTGTTCGCCGGAGACCGGTGTAGTGGTCTGTCGCGGTGGCAACAACGCCGTCGTCGTGATCTATTGAGCCGCCGACACTGACCGTGAACAGACAACGAGAGGATGCTCGCGTGGCATCGAGGCGTCATACCGCTGGAATCGCACTACTGGCGGCAGTGGCCGCCACGTCACTCGTCGCCTGCGGATCGGGGGATGAGCCGGACTCGGTCGCGACGGTCACCGAGGTCGTGACGGCGACTCCGTCGTCCCCGGCCGCCCCGTCTCCTTCTGTCGGGTCGTCGTCTCGGGGGAATGCCAGACTCACGGCGAGCTTCGACGCATTGACGGTGGCGCAGCCGGTCGGCCTCGCGGTGGCCCCGGTCGGCGGCGGTGAAGTCTCGACGTTCGGCGACCAGACGCCGCAGGTCGCCTGGTCGACAATCAAGGTGCCGCTCGCAGTGGCGGCAGAACGTGCGAACGGTCCGAGTCAGGCCGAATCGTCGGCGATCATCAACTCTGACAACTCCGCGGCGGAAACGCTGTGGGCCTCACTCGGGTCGAACGACGAGGCAGCGGCTGCGGTCACCGCAGTGCTGCGTGAGAGTGGTGACGAGAAGACGACGGTCCCGTCCCAGAAGCTGCGAGCGGAATACTCGATCTTCGGCCAGACGACGTGGCCGTTGGAGAATGCGGTGACATTCGCAGCCAACCTGCCGTGTCTGCCGGGTAGTGGGCACGTGGTCGCGCTGATGGGGGAGGTCGCAGGCAACCAGCAGTGGGGTGTCGAAGTGATTCCCGCGCGGACGACAGCGGTCAAGGGCGGCTGGGGGCCGAGTACGTCGGGCGGCTATGTGGTTCGCCAACTCGGGCTTGTGACTCTGCGCAACGGAACTCGAGCAGCAGTGGCGATGAGCACGTATTCGCCTGGGGCATCGATGGACTCGGGTATCAACGCACTGAACACCGTCGGGAGCTGGGTCGGGCGACACCTTGCGTCGCTGCCGTCCGGCCGCTGTCGGTAACGGTCGCGCAACGTCCACGTTGCGGGTGGGCCTCGCCGATTGGCCGCCTCTACGCCTACGACTAGTGTTACTAAAGTTGTTGGTGTGACTGAAGGGGTATTTGTGACTGGTCGGGTAATTGCGGTTCGTCGTGGGTTGGTGGCGTGCTCTGCTGCCCTGATGCTCGCCGGTGGTGTCGCGGCAGGAGCGGGCAGCGCGGGCGCTGCACCGATCAACCCGATGCCGAATCCGCTTCCGCGACTCTCTCCGCACGCGACGCAGGTCGACCTGGTCAAGAGCTTCAACCGTCGCTCACGCACCATCACTAAAAGTATTCCGGGTCGCATCGGTCTCGCGATCACCCCGGTGGGTGGTGACGACACGATGAACTTCGGCACCGTCAAGACCGCGCGTGCGTGGTCGACGCTGAAGGTTCCGGTGTCGATCGCTGCCGAGCGCGCCAACGGCAAAGCCGTGGTCGGGGATATTCGTTCGGCGATCCGCGCGTCCGACAACGACGCGGCCGAACGTCTGTGGGCCTCACTCGGCGGCGATCGGCACGCTGTGGACCGGGTGTCCGAAGTTCTCCGCGAGGACCACGACGGCGATACTCGCGTTCTGTCGTCGATCTCGCACCCCTCGAGCTTTCCCGGCTACACCGACTGGACTCTCGCCCGTCAGTCGGTCTTCGGCGCGCATCTTCCGTGTCTCCCCGATTCGGGTCGAGTTCTCGGCTACATGCGCACCGTTGAGTCCAACCAGAAATGGGGCGTCAAGGCAATGCGCAAACGCGGTGTCACCACTGCGGTGAAGGGCGGCTGGGGGCCGGTGTCCGACGCAACGGGGAAGTATGTCGTACGCCAGCTCGGAGTCGTCACCACGCCGCGAGGCGCATTCGCGGTGAGCATGGCGGCCCTGCCGTCGAGCGGAACGTTCAGTGACGGGACCGCCATGCTCAACCGGGTCGGAAAGTGGATCTCGACGAATCTGGGCAAGCTGCCGGTCGGCGGCTGCTAACTCGCCCCGAGGCTCGCCAGCACGATCGCTTCGGTGAGGGCCGTCCGGCGGATCTCCTCGGGATCGACGCTCTCATTCGGCGCGTGGATGTGGCACCGGGGCTCTTCGACGCCCAACAGTGCGATCTCGGCGTCCGGATGAGCTTCGGCGAGCACGGTGCACAGCGGGATCGAGCCGCCCTGACCCGCGTAGAAGACACCGTCGACGCCGTACGCGCTCTTCATCGCATCGGTGAGCGCGGTGTACCCGGGCCCGTCGGTCGCGGCGCGGAAGGGACGCCCGAACGCGTCCGGTTCGAACTCGACCCGTACGCCCCACGGGATGTGTTTGCGCAGGTGTGCGACCAGCGCGTCGTACGTCGGCTGCGGCTCCGTCCCGGGTGGGATGCGCAGGTTGAGCATGGCCGAGGCCTGCGGGATGATGGCGGCCGCGCAGTCGGCGGTGTTCGGCGCGTCCATGCCGATCACCGTGACGGCCGGGCGGGCCCACGCCATGTCGGCAGGGCTGCCGCTACCGAGGATCTCGGTGCCGTCGAGGGCCCCGACGTCGGTGCGGAACTGTTCGTCGGAGTAGGTGACGCCGCCCCACTCCTGGGTGTTCTCCACCCCTTCGATGACGGTGTCGCCGCGTTCGTTCCGCAATGACGCGAGGCCGGCCACGAGGGCGGCCATCGCGTCGGGGGTGGGCCCGCCCGCCGCACCCGAGTGGACCGCGGTCTCCAGCGCCAACACGGTGACTTTGACGTTCACCACGCCGCGCAGACTCGTCGTCAACGTTGGGAGCCCTGCGGCGACATTGCCTGCGTCACCGATCAGGATGAGATCGGCCGCGAACAGTTCGGGTCGCTGCTTCACCAGGTCGTCGAGGCCCTCGCCGCCCGCTTCCTCGGATCCCTCGATGATGATCCGGACATGGCAGGAGAGATCGTTGGCGACCGCTCGCAGCGCCGTGAGATGCGAGACGACGTTGCCCTTGCAGTCGGCGCTCCCGCGGCCGTACCACCGGCCGTCGCGTTCAGTGAGTTCGAACGGCGGCGACGACCACAGCGCATCCTCGCCCGCCGGCTGCACGTCGTGATGGCTGTACAAGGCGACCGTCGGGCTGCCCTCCGGTCCGGCACGGTGTCCGACGATGGCGGACGACCCGTCGCTGGTCACGATCACCTCGACGTCGAATCCGAGTTCGGCGAACGCATCCCGGACCCAGGCGGCGCTCGCCGCCGACGCGTCGGCCTTCGACGAGTCGAGGTGGACGGAGGCGAACGACACGAGCGTCGCGAGATCGCCGTGGGCGCGATCCATGAGATCAGAGACGGAGGACGAGAGGGCGTCGGCGGACGGAACCGTGGTCATGCCTTTCAGGATCGCACGAGATCGAAACTCGCGTGCATCTCCCAGTACAGGATCTCC
The DNA here is from genome assembly GCF_052106715.1 of Gordonia sp. (in: high G+C Gram-positive bacteria). NCBI lineage: Bacteria > Bacillati > Actinomycetota > Actinomycetes > Mycobacteriales > Gordoniaceae > Gordonia > Gordonia sp. (in: high G+C Gram-positive bacteria). The sequence continues at coordinate 134,562 of NZ_JBQEDL010000005.1, read as the reverse complement.
GGTCGGTCGGTACCGGAGGCCGCGGTGACCTGGACGGCTCCGGAATCAGTGAGCCGCATGGCATCTCCCTCACGCAATTCGTACTGCTCGCTGTCGACGTCCACGGTGACTGCTCCGCGGGCGACGTATAGATGCCCGAACGGGGCGCCTGGCAGGGCGACGGTCGTCTCTGGCAGCGGCTGGACGATGTGCAACGCGGCGAACCGGTTGGCGATCGGGGCCGCGCCCGATCGCGCGTGGTCGGCACGACCCGATGCGACGACGACCGGCTGCCCGGAGTCGAGGGCTTCGTCGAAGCGGTGTGCGGACTGCTGTGGTGGCAGACCGTCGGTGTGCGGCGCCACCCACATCTGCACGACGCGGACCGGCGTGCGCTGCGCGCGTGTGGCCGCATTGGCCTCCGAGTGGGTGATCCCGCTGCCGGCCGACATCACGCCCAACGTCCCGGCGTTCAGCGTGCGGGTATTGCCTGCCGAATCGCGGTGTGTCACAGCGCCGTCGAGCACCCAGGTCAGGATCTCCATGTTCTGGTGACTGTGTGTGTCGAGCCCTTCGCCTGCGTCGACGACGTCATCGTTGTGCATCACCAGTACGCCGTGCGCGTTGTCGAACAGGTCGAAATTCCCGGTCCCGGGAAACGACTGACGCGAGGTGAGCCACTCGTTAGACCAGTAGTGGCGGTCGGCAGAGTTGATCACGGTGATCATCAGTGCTCCTCCAGTGCGTCGAGATGAGTGGACAGGCGGGCCATGACGGACTCGAGGGCGGCACCGTCGGCAGGGGCGAGGCAGGCGTGGAACAACTCGTCGACGTCGTGTCCGTGCCGCCGTGCGGCGGCGGTGAAGGCGTCGCGCCCGGCCTCGGTGAGGCATGCGAACGCGCCGCGACGGTCATCGGGGACGGGCTCGCGGCACACGAGTCCCCGCGCGGCGAGAGCACGGATCTGATAGCTGAGGCGCGACGCGGAGAACACCATGCGGCGAGAGAGATCGCGCATCCGCAGGCGGTGGTCCGGCGCTTCGGACAGCAGCAACAGGACGTGATAGTCGCCGAGCGTCATGCCGTCTGAAGCGCGCAACCGTTCGTCGAGAGCAGTCTGCACGCGGGCGCCGTTCTCGATGAACAGGCGCCACGCGGCGGGCCTGCGGTCGGTCGGGTTCACTGTCCGCCGACGCGATGCGGACGGAGCGCATCGGCGGGGACGACACCGAGTCGACCAGCTTGGAAATCTTCCATTGCCTCGATGACCTGCTGTTTCGTGTTCATCACGAACGGTCCGTACTGTGCGACGGGCTCGCGGATCGGCAGGCCACCCAGTAGCAGGACCTCCAACGCGGGCCGGTTCGAGTCCTGGCTGGCGTCGGCCGCGAGAGTGATGCGGTCGCCCGCGCCGAGGACGGCGAGTTGTCCGCCTTCGACGGGGCGCTTCTCGATGCCGACGGTTCCGTGGCCGGACAACACGTACACGAGTGCGTTGAAGTCCTCACGCCACGGCACCGACAACTGCGCACCGGGCGAGACGCTCGCGTGCGCGAAGACGATCGGCGTGTGTGTCGAACCCGGCCCGGTGTGCCCGTCGAGGTCGCCAGCTACGACGCGCACCAACGATCCGCCGTCCTCCGAGGCGAGTAGCAGTACCTGTTCGCCTTCGAGGTTCTGGTATCGCGGAGTGAGAAACTTGTCGGTCGAGGGCAGGTTGACCCACAACTGCACACCGTGGAACGCGCCGCCCGACTCGACGAGTTCGGCGGGCGGCGTCTCGATGTGCAGGATGCCCGCACCGGCGGTCATCCACTGGGTCGCGCCGTTCTCGATGAGCCCGCCGCCGCCCGTCGAGTCCTGATGCTGGAACCGGCCGTCGATCATGTAGGTCACGGTCTCGAAGCCTCGATGCGGATGCCAGTCGGTGCCGCGCGGCTCGCCGGGCTCGTACTCGACTTCGCCCATCTGGTCCATGTGGATGAACGGATCGAGGTCTCGGGCGTGGACTCCGGCGAACGCGCGGACGACGGGGAATCCCTCGCCCTCATAGCCGCGGGGCCCGGTGGTCACTGTGCGCACCGTGCGCTCGGTCGAGGTCAGCGGGGCGGGGGAGATGCGGGGCAGGGTGAGAGTGTCGGCGGTGACGGCGGGCATGATGGCCTCCAGTTCATTAAAATTTGAACGATCTACGGGAAGTAACAGCCTCGACGCCGAGTCCATTCCCAACCGTAACTGCCGATTCGGCCTGTTCGGGCCCGCGCGGACGCCATACTCGATTTGGGTAGACCTGCGTGATCGCGTCGGTCGTCAGATTCATCGGATTCGGGAGGCAGCAATGAGTGACGTGGTATCGACGCCGGCCAAATGGCTGGCAGAACTGTTCGGAACGTTCTGGCTCGTCTTCGGCGGCTGTGGCAGCGCCGTTTTCGCGGCCAAAGTGATCGCGCAAGACTCAGGGACCAGTACCAGCTTCCAAGTCGGCATCGGATTCCTCGGTGTCGCACTCGCCTTCGGTCTGACTGTCGTCACTATGGCGTACGCGGTCGGCCACATCTCCGGCGGCCACTTCAACCCGGCCGTCACACTCGGCGCCGCGGTCAGCGGTCGACTGCCGTGGAAGGATCTGCCCGGCTACTGGGTGTCTCAAGTGGTCGGTGGTCTCCTCGCAGGCGCCGCGATCTACGCGATCGCCTCAGGCAAAGACGGATTCGACGCGACCGGCAACATGGCTGCGAACGGTTTCGGCGACCATTCGCCGAGCGGATACAGTCTCGCCGCGGTGCTCCTCGCCGAGATCATCCTGACCGCGTTCTTCCTCATCGTGATCCTCGGTGCTACCGACGGACGCGCACCGAAGGGCTTCGGCCCGTTGGCCATCGGACTGTCGCTCACCCTGATCCACCTCATCTCCATCCCGATCTCCAACACGTCGGTCAACCCCGCACGCTCGACGGCGGTCGCATTCTTCAACGGCGACGGCGCGCCGGGGCAGCTCTGGGCCTTCTGGGTGGCTCCGCTGGTCGGCGGCCTCATCGGTGGACTGCTGTACCCGCTGCTGTTCGAGAACGGGAAGTTCAAGTACGGCTCATCGGCTACGGCGGACACCGGACTCGCCGACCCGTCGTAAGGTTCAGGCATGGCCATCAACCCGCCCGACCGGGGCACACGCGCCGGCGACGACCGGCAGCGGATCCGAAAGCTCGCGCAGGCGGCGATGAACGCCGACCAGACCGTCGGACAAGTCGAGGCCCTGCTCGCCGACATGGGCCCGCTCCTGATGGGGCTCACCAAGACGACGGGATCGCTCGACGAGACACTCGCGGGGATGGATGCGACGATCGCCAGAATGGACGCCACCTTGAACAAGGTGGACACCACAGTCGATCAGATGGCCACTGTCGTCGAACGCCTCGAAGCGGTGACCGGTCGCGTGGAGCAGATCGTGCTGATCGTGGAGGCCGCACTGCGCCCGCTCGGCGTCGTCGAATCCGCCGGCCGGGCGATCGTCGGCCGGTTGGGCGTGCTCGGTCGGGATTGACTCGATCCGCGACGGCGCAGGCTAGTCTCGCCAGATGAGCATCGAGACCTCGTCAGTCACTGGCCGACACGGCCTCACCATCGTCTACGACGTCCACCGGCCCGACACCGAGCCGGTGGGCGTCGTAATCGTCGCCCACGGACTCGGCGATCACGCCGGCCGGTACCACCACGTCGCGGAGAGGTTCACTGACCTCGGGTACGTCGTCGTCGCTCCCGACCATGCAGGCCACGGCAGGTCCGCCGGGAAGCGACTCGGTGTCACCGACTTCAGTGACTTCACCGCAGACCTCGACACCGTGATCAATGCGGTGGACGTCGACGGACCACGATTTCTGTTGGGGCACAGCATGGGCGGGGCGATCGCGCTGTCGTACGCCCTCGACCACCAGGACCAGTTGGACGGACTGATCCTGACTGGGCCCGCGTTGGTCCCCGGCGAGGATCTCCCGTCGATCCTGGTGAAGATGGCTCCGGCGCTCGGCAAGATCGTGCCGTGGCTGCCCGCCACAGCGCTTCCCGCGTCGGGGGTGAGCCGCGACCCGAACGTCGTCGCCGCCTACGAATCCGATCCGCTCGTCTGGCACGGGGGCATCCGCGCCGGACTCGGCGGCGCGCTCATCGGAGAGATGAAGACCTACCCGGATCGCCTTCCGTCCCTGAAACTTCCGCTGCTCATCCTGCACGGCGGAGCCGACGTCCTCACGAACCCCGACGGCAGTCGGATGGCGGCGCGCCTCGCCGGCAGCGACGACGTGACGTCGACGATCTATCCGGGTCTATACCACGAGATCTTCAACGAACCCGAACAGGATGAGATCCTCAAGGCCGTGACCGACTGGATCGTCGCGCACACGGGCTGAGCCCGTTCCGTTGGTCGGGCGCGTTCTGTTGGTCGAGCCTGTTCTGTTGGTCGAGCCCGTTCCGTTGGTCGAGCGGAGTCGAGACCGTGGATCTCGACTCCGCTCGATCAGCAGGGGGAGCGCTCGATCAGCACGTGGAGCGCTCGATCAGCGGAGAGGCGAGGCCTACAGCCAGCTCGGGTCCGTGTCGATGGTGGTGCGGTCGAGGGACTCGAGCAGGTCGAACTGGACGGTGGTCTTCGGCAGTTCGTAGGCGTAGAAGTAGCGCGCGGCCGCTCGTTTGCCCTGGTAGAACGCGTCCTCGGGTGCGGCCGCGGCATCGGCGGCGAGCACCTGCTCGAGCCACATCCAGGCGATGACGACGTGGCCTGCGGCTTCGAGGTAGGCGGTCGCGTTGGCAAGGGCCAGTTTCGGATCACCCGGAGCCCACACGGCGGCGGTCGCCTGGCCGAGACGGCCGACGGCGTCGGCCAACGCTTCGGCGTGCCCGGCGACCTCGTCGCCTGCCTCGCGTCCCTTCGAGATGGTCTGCCCGATCGTCTCGACGAGAATCGCGAGTCCTTCGCCGTCGTTCATGATCACCTTGCGGCCCAACAGATCCAGGCCGTGGATACCGTGGGCGCCCTCGTGGATCGGGTTGAGACGATTGTCGCGGTAGTACTGCTCGACGTCGAACTCCTTGGTGTACCCGTAGCCGCCGTGCACCTGGATCGCGAGACTGTTGGCCTCCAGGCACCACTGACTCGGCCAACTCTTGGCGATCGGCGTCAGCACTTCAAGGAGAAGGTGGATGCGATCGCGGCGGTCCGGGTCGCCGGTCTGCTCTTCGTCGAGCAACGACGCGCAATACAACAGGAGAGCGAGAGAGCCCTCGACGTACGACTTCTGGGCCAGCAGCATTCTGGCGACGTCCGGGTGTTCGATGATCGGGATCGGCGCCGATGCGGGATCCTTGGCGTCGATGGGCCGCCCCTGTGCGCGGACCTTCGCGTACTCCAACGACGCGCGGTACCCGGCATGACCGAGCGCCGTCGCGAGGAAGCCGACCCCGATGCGCGCCTCGTTCATCATGTTGAACATGTACTTGAGACCCTGGTGTTCTTCGCCGACCAGGTAGCCGACCGCGCCGACACTCGAAGCGCCGTCGAAGGTTCCGTCGCCGAAGTTGAGCAGCGTGTTGGTGGTGCCGCGGTTGCCCATCTTGTGGTTCAACCCGACGAGCGCCACGTCGTTGCGCGTTCCGTCCGGTAGGAGCTTCGGCACGATGAACAGCGAGATACCCTTGACGCCCGGGCCACCGCCCGGCGCCTTCGCCAGTACGAGGTGCACGATGTTCTCGGTGATCTCGTGGTCGCCGCCGGAGATCCACATCTTGGTCCCGGTCACTCGGTAGGTGCCGTCGTCGGCGGGAACCGCTTTGGTGGTGATGTCGGCCAGCGACGAACCCGCCTGCGGCTCGGACAGGCACATCGTTCCGAAGTAGCGGCCTTCGAGCATCGGACGGACCCACGTGTCGATCTGCTCGGGCGTGCCGTAGGTGGTCAGCAGATTCGCGTTCCCGGCCGTCAAGAACGCGTACGACGACGTCGGGGCGTTCGCCGCCTGGAAGAACGTCATCGCGGCGCGCGAGACGGTGTTCGGCAACTGCATGCCGCCGAGTTCCTCGTCGAAGGTTCCGGCCATGAGTCCGGCTTCGCCGTACGCAGTCAGGGCACGGCCGATCTCCGGCAGCAGAACCACTTTGCCGTCGTCGCCGATGTAGGGCTCGGTCGCATCGGACACCTTGTTATGCGGTGCGAACAGTTTCCTCGCCATGTCTTCGGACAGGTCGAGGACGGCGTCGAATGTCTCGCGGGAGTGGTCGGCGAAACGGGGCCGTGAGGTCAGCGACGTGACGTCGAGCCACTCATGCAGCAAGAAGTCGATGTCGCGGCGGTCCAGGTGCTCGGTCATAGGGTGATCATACGAGGCGTCAGATGCCGAGTCGGCCGACGATGCGCCCGACCGCTCGTGGCGAGACGTCGCCGATTGCGCGCAGCACCGACGCATACCGCGGGTACAGGTGCGCGGGGCGCTCTGCGACGGCCCGCAGAATCCACTGGGCGGCTTGCTCGGGACGTAAGGCCGGAGCGTGGTCGTACGACGACGTCGGCGCGATCATCGGAGTGCGGACCAACGGGAAACCCACCTCGGAGACGGTGACACCGGTGCCCGCGCACTCCGCGTCAAGTGACCGACTGAACGCCGCGAGCGCCGACTTCGACGCGTGATAGGCGCCGAACTTCGGCATCGATCCGGCGTGGACGCCCCATGTGACGACGTTGACGATGTGTCCGCGCCCGGCGTCGATCATCGTGGGCAGCAGTCCGAGAGTGAGGGCGACGGGGCCGAAGTAGTTGACCGCCATCGTCCGCTCGTAGTCGTGGAACCGGTCGACGGTGTCCATCGTGGACCGGCGAATGGACCGCCCCGCGTTGTTCACGACGACGTCGGGTGCGCCGAAACGGTCGAGAAGCTCGGCGGCAAGGCGTCTCGCGTCCTCGGGATCGGAGAGGTCTGCGGTGAGCGGATGTGCTGTTCCGCCGGCGATCGTGATTCGGTCGCAGGTCTGTTGAAGCGACTCGATGCCGCGGGAGACGAGAACGAGTGTCGCGCCGTGCGCGGCGAGCAGGTCAGCCGCCGCGGCGCCGATTCCCGACGACCCGCCGGTGATGACAATCGTCCGCCCGGTCAGGTCGGCCCCTGAGTCGCCGAGGATCGAATGCAGGAACTCGGTGAGTCCGCGTGGTGGATTCAACACGAAATCACGGGGTGCGGCGAGTATCGAATCGATGGTGCGGGACCCGAACACTGGCTACTTGTTGTCTTTGATCACATCGCGCACCTCGTCGGCGGTGATGTTCTTGGCGACCAGTTTGCCGTTTTTGACCTTACGGACACTGTACTTGCCGGTCTTTTTACCTGTAGCGACGTGAAGGCCAGCCTTCTTCGCCTTCTTGTTGAGATCTTCCAGCACGTCTGGATCGTAGCGTGCCAAAATGAACAGACTCGACGAGTCCTCGCTATTCGGCCGCGATCGCGGCCTGGACACGTCGTTCGAGTGCGGCGGAGCCGGCGGTGGGCAGGGCGATCAGGCCGTCGAGTTCGGATCGTGCGCGTGCGTACGCCTGCCTCCGCTCCTCGCCGGACGCCGCGTCGTTCATCGCGAGTGCGAGGAGCCGTTGGGCGCGCGCGAGCCGTTCCTGTTCGAGAGGATTGAAATCGCTGCGGCGACGTCGGCGGGCTTCCTGCTCGGCGACGGCGAGCGATGTCGAATACGCGTGGACGGCGTCGCGATACGACCTGACGGCGGCGTGATCGACCGAATCCGGCGACGGGCGAAGGAGTTCGGCCCGACTCCGGTCGCGATGGAAGCTCTCGGTGAGTGGTTCGCGTAGGTCGACCAGCATCGGATAGTCGAGCAGAGTGGCCAGGTCGGTCTCGTAGGCGAACCAGGTGGCATCGGCCCGTTCGTGTTCGGCGACGGCCGCTGCGAGCTCGGCTTGGACCGCGGCGGCGTCCACCCGCCCGCGGCTCTGGGCCTCGGCCCGTGCCACCGACGCCTCCTGCTTGATTCGGTACCGCTCGAGCCTGCGCTGCGCGCGCCGCTCGTTCCAGGCCCCGATTCCGCGTGCGACGCCGCCGATAGACCCTCCGAGCACGAAGATGAGCCACCAGTAGTCGCCGATTGCGTCCCAGAAGCCGCTCATCCCTTGAGACTAATCGACATCAGCAGATGTCGACGCCTACCGGCGTCGAATCGTCGAGGCGGCGCGCAGGGGCTTCGTCCAGGGTGCATGCTCTCGGCGCGATCTACACCGGCAGCCCCGCCTCGAGTAGGTTGAGAGCTTCCAGGCACTCGTCGAGCGTCGGGATCTCCCCGTCGCCGGTGTTACTGACGACGTGGAACAGCACTCCGGCCGCCGCGGCGATGAACACTCGCAATCGGAGGTCGTCCGCCTCCACGCCGAGGTAGTCGGCGATGAATCCGCGGAGTTCGACGAGCATCCGGTCGGCGTCGGCCTGTTGTGCAGTGATCAGTGCCGGATCTGTCTGGATGAGTCGGAACCGCGCCGGATTCGACGCCCACTCGTCGTCCTGGCCGACCTGAAACATGTCGGTGATCAACCGACGGACGAGGCCGAACCGATCCAGCCCTGGCTCGATCGCGTTCTTCAACTCGCTGCGCGCCTCGTCGAGGTCGTCGGAGAGGACCACCTGTTCCTTGCTCTGGAAGTACCGGAAGAAGGTGGTGTGGCTGACGTCGGCGGCGTCGGCTATCTGCGCCACCGTCGTCGCCGCGTATCCCTGCTTCTCGAACAGATGCATCGCGGCCGACCGGATGGCATCTCGGGTGCGTGCTTTGTTGCGTTCGCGCAGGCTCGGCCGCGGCCCGAGGGCCGCGGCCGATTCTGTTGTCTCGGACATGTGGAGCTACTTCGCCTCGACTAGTTCCTCGCCCTCAGCGGGCACGCCCGCATCGCGGACCTTGCTGCCCTCGATGTCGAAGTCGACGACCAGCTTGTCCAGCCACTTCGGCAGACTCCAGGCGCGGTCGCCGAGAAGGGCCAACGCAGCAGGCACGACGGTCATGCGGATGATGAACGCGTCGAAGAAGACTGCGACGGCGAGCGAGAATCCCATCATCTTCGCGGTCGTGTCCGGTGCCAGCATGAACGCCGCGAAGACGCTGATCATGATGATCGCAGCCGAGGTGACCACGCGTGAACCGTGACGGTATCCGGCGATGATCGCCTCCTTGGCGCTCAATCCGTGAACGAACTCCTCGCGCATTCGGGTCACCAGGAACACCTGGTAGTCCATCGCCAGGCCGAACACCACACCGACCAGGAAGATCGGCAGGAACGACAGGATCGGCTTGGTGTGATCAATCAGGCCCAGTGCGCCGTCGGTGAAGATCCACGACGTGATTCCGAAGGTCGCGAGCACCGAGAACACGAAGCCGAGAGTGCCGATGAGCGGCACCCAGAGCGACCGGAAGACGCCGATCATGATCAGGAACGCCAAGCCGACGACCACGGCGATATAGGGGATCAGCGCGGAGTCGAGCTTGGCCGACAGGTCGGACATGATCGCGGTCTGACCGCCGACGTGGAGTTCGCCGCCCGCGGACTCTGCGGCAGGCGTGAGCGCACGGATCTCCTCCATCAACGTGTGTGTCTGGTCCGACGACGGTGCGCTGATCGGAGTCACGATGATCATCGCGCTATCAGCGTCGACGTTCGGGTTCTTCGGGTCCGCCGTACCGTTGCCCATCCACACGGTTGATTCCGGCGCGACGACGCCGTCGAGCTTCTTGATGCCGTCGACCGTCGCCGTGGCGGCGTTGTCGACGGTGCCCTCGTCGGCGTGGACGACCACGAACAGCTCGCCACCGACACCTTGACCGAATCCCTGGGCGAGAAGTTCCTGGCCCGCGACCTGGTCGTCGGAGACCATGTCCATGCCGAGCTTCATACCGCCGACCGGGATGGCAGCGGCGACCAGGATGATCAGGCCACCTGCGATGAACGGCAAGGGACGCTTGGTGATCGACTCGCCGAACCGGCTGCCGAGAGTCTGGGCGTCGGGCTGCGGCTCCGCGTGCTTGATCCACGGAATGCGGGGTGAGAACGCGAACCGGCCGAAGGCACCGAGGAGTGCCGGGATCAGGGTCAGGCCGCCGAGGACTGCAACGATGACCGCGACCGCGGCGCCCATACCCATCTGGGTGATGAACGGGATGCCGATGACCATCAGCGCGGCGACGGCGATGACGACGGTGAGACCGGCGAACACGACTGCGGTGCCCGCGGTGCCGACGGCACGTCCCGCGGCGTCGGCCGGATCACCGCCGCGGGCTCGTTCGGTGCGGTAACGGGAGACGATGAACAGCGCGTAGTCGATCGAGACGGCGATGCCGAGCATCATCACGATCGCGGTAGCGGAATCGTTGATCGACATGAACTTAGCCGACAACGTCAGCAGGCCGATCGTGAGGCCGACGCCGACGATCCCGGTCACCAGCGGGATGAACGCTGCGATGAGCGCGCCGAACGCGACGATCATGATGACGAAGGCGATCGCGAAGCCGATCAGTTCGGCGGTTCCGCCCTGTTCCATCGCCTGCATGACGCCGCCGGTGGCCTCGATCTGGAGTCCGCCGTTGCGGTGTTCGGCGAGGACGTCCAGGACGGCCTCCTTGTCGTCGACGGTCAGGTCCATGACATCGATGCCCTGATGCACGGCGATCAGACCGACGCGTCCATCGTCGCCGAGGACGCTCGCGGCTTTCTCCGGTGCAGCCTGTGCGGCCTGGACCGGGTTGAGGATCGTGTCCTTACCGGTCACCTCGGGGAGCTTCTTGAGGTCGGCGACGAGCGCGTCGATCTCCTGAGTGTGCTTCGACAGGCCGTCGTCGGCGGCGATCACGATGTTGGTCGACGACTCGGTCTGCTGCTGGGTGACGGCGGGGAAGTACTCCTCCATCTGCTCCATGGCGGTTCCGCCATCGGTGCCCGGCATCTCGAAGTCTTGAGAGAACTTGGGTTGCAGTGCGCCGACCAGTGCGAAGACCACGGCGAGTGCCGCGACCCACGTGCCGAGGACCCACCATTTGTGGCGGTAGGAGAACCGCCCTACGCGGAACAGAAAGGATGACATGGTCACTATTGTTACTGACTAACACTTTTCTGCGCTACCGCGATTTGTAGTGATGGTGCTCTCGTGATCAGTGGTCGGTGGCGTGATTCACGTGGTCTGTTTGCCGCCGGGCACGACGAGTGCGGCAGCGACCGCCGTCGTCAACGGAACAGACAACGCCAACGCGATGCCGCCGACGAATGCACGCGCCAATTCGATCGCGACTTCTTCGGACGTCAGGAGAGACGACACCGGCTGCGCGGCCACCGAGAACAACAGCAGCAGTGGGAGCGCGCTACCCGCGTACGCGAACACGAGGGTGTAGACGGTGCTCGCGATGTGGTCGCGACCTACCCGCATCGCGGCGCGGAACGCACCCAGGCGCGTCTGGCCGGGCATCGCCGCGAGTTCGAACGTCGCCGACGCCTGCGTGATCGTCACATCGTTGAGGACACCGAGCGTGCCGATCACGAAACCGGCCAACAGGAGTCCGTTCAACGACAGGGTGCCCTGGTACAGCTGCAGATTCTTCGTGGAGTCGGCCGAGAGTCCCGTCAACTGCAATGAGGCGATCGCCGCGCTGCTCAGCACTCCGGCTACCACCAGCGACGCCAGCGTCCCGACGAGTGCAGCGCTCGTCCTGAGGCTGACTCCATGTGCGAGGTAAAGGACGACGAACAAGATCGCCGCCGCCGAGACGATCGCGACCAGCACGACGTTGTGCCCGTCCAGAATCGACGGCAACGTGAAGAATCCGAGAACCGCGAAGGCGACCGCCAGCCCGATGATCGCGCGCAGACCACGCCATGTCGCGACCACGACGACGGCGAGCACGAACGCAACCGCCCAGAAAATCAACGGCGACCCGCGCGTGTAGTCGTAGAACGCGTACGTCGACGAGTCCGGCGCGCTGCCCACATCGTGCGACGGCATGGCGCTCACGCGGATCTCGTCGTCCACCGACAGGCTCGGCTGACCTGGCTGCGGGTCGTCCGGAGCGCCGGTACCGATCGCCTGCGAACCCGGTCCGGAACCGGACTGCGCCGCATTCGTGGGGATGGACAGAGCTGCGTATTTACCGGAGTCCGGGCCCGAATCGATGTGCAGGACCGTCGCGATGCACGGGCCGCCCGTCGTGGGAATCACCGGATAGTCGGCGGTCGGAGCGCCCGAATCGATGGCCGAGCAGTCAGCACGCGTCTGCGAGACGACGGTCGCGTCGTAGATCTTCAACGGCCCGCCGTCGGACGACTGGAATTGCAAGGGGATGGGGTGGTCGTCGTCGGACGGCCAGGTCATGATCGCGCCGACCGTGATGAACAAGGCGGCGATCGCGAGGGTCACGATCACCGCGGGGCGCGCGTAGCGGGCGAGGGTCCCGGGGATGTCGCCACCGTGATCGTGGTGGTGATGATGGCCGGGAGCCGGCGCCCGCGTTTCGGCGGGCTCAGGCGGCGGCGAGGCTGGAGGGCGAGGCCGGGCCCTGGCGGGCTTCGGCCGAGGCTCTTGTTCCGGTCGAGACGGTGGTTCCGGTTCCGGAAGTCGGTGGCTCACGCCCTCCAGCGTCGCACGTCTGCGCTGGAGAGTTACAGCCCCATGTTCTTTGCGATGATCGATCGCATCACTTCGCTGGTGCCGCCGTAGATGCGGCTCACTCGGCTGTCGGCGTACAGGCGCGCGATCGGGTACTCGTTCATGTAGCCGTAGCCGCCGTGCAACTGCAGGCACCGGTCGATGACGTCCGACGCGGCCTCGGTGCAGAACAGCTTGGCCGACGCTGCGTCGGCGGCCGACAGTTCACCCCTGTCATAGGCTTCCATCGCGCGGTCGACGACGGCCTCCATCGCGTCGACCTGGGTCTTGCAGGCCGCGAGCTCGAACTTCGTGTTCTGGAACGAGGCGACCGTCTTGCCGAACACCTGACGCTCCTGCGTGTACTCCTGTGCGAAGCGGACCGCGGCGGCGGCCTGGGCGTACGAGCCGACCGCGATCGACAGGCGCTCTCGCGGCAGATGCTGGCCCAGGTAGTAGAAGCCCTGGTTCTCCTCGCCGAGCAGGTCCTCGACCGGGACCAGGACGTCGGTGAACGAGAGTTCGGCGGTGTCCGACACGCGCAGGCCGATCTTGTCGAGCTTGCGACCGACCTCGTAGCCCTTCGACGCGGTGTCGACCACGAGCAGGCTGATACCGAAGCGCCGGTCGGTCTCGCTCGGCGACGACGTGCGTGCGCAGACGATGACGCGGTCGGCGTTGACGCCGCCGGTGATGAACGTCTTCGAACCGTTGAGGACGTAGTGCGTTCCGTCCTCGGTGAGCTTGGCCGTGGTGCGCATGCCGGCCAGGTCGGAGCCGGTGCCGGGCTCGGTCATGGCGATCGCGAACATCGTCTCACCGGTCGCCATGCCGGGCAGCCACCGCTGCTTCTGCTCCTCGGTCGCCTGCGCCAACAGGTAGGGCAGGCACAACGGAATGTGCACGGACGAACCGCCGAGGCTGACGCCTGCGCGTGCCATCTCCTCGGTCATGACGGCCTCGTACTTGTACGACTCGACGCCGGCGCCACCGAATTCCTCGGGGACCTCGATGCCGAACACACCGAGTTCGCCGACTTTCTTGTAGAAATTGCGGGGAACGATGCCCGCCTCGAGCCACTGGTCGTAGACCGGGACTATCTCGGATTCGATGAACGCCCGGATCGTCTCGCGGAACGCTTGGTGGTCTTCGGTATAGATCTCGCGGCGCACAGCGCCTCCTTTACGTGTCGATCGGACTTGCCGGGCCGCGATGCGTCGGCCCGGACGACTATTGGGGTCAGCGGGCGCCGACCATGGCCAGAGCGAGTTGGGCGTAGTAGTCGCCCACCGATTCCGGACTCCACGTGCGGCCGTCTCGGAACCAACGGGAGACGTCGACCCCCAGTGACGAGATCGCGGTGGTCGTCATCGCGACGTCGCCGACCGTGAACTCGCCGCAGGCGATCCCATCGTTGAGGACGCCGGTGAGCACCCGGTCGATCTGGACGCGGATCGTGACGATCTCGGCGAGGTGCTCGGGGTCGAGCCGAGTCAGTTCGTAGTTGACCACGCGCGAACTGACGTGGTGCTGCGCGTGATAGATGACGAATTCGCGCACGATGTTCGCGAGTCGAGTAGTGGAGTCAGAGGTCGAATCTGCTGCCGCAGTGACGATCTCAAGGATCTGCTGATGTCCGGTCCTCGTGATCTCGAACAGCAGTTCCTCTTTGGAGGAGAAGTGGACGTACACGGCGGCAGGGCTCATCCCCGCCGCTGCGGCGATGTGGCGTGTGCTTGTTCCGTGGAAACCGTGCTCGGCGAACGACGCCATCGCGCCTTCTTGGAGTCGAGCGCGGGTGAGTTCGGATTTCGTTACCACCGTCGGCTCCTCTCTGGCACACTGGCAATGAAAATAAGCGACCGCTTATTTCTGAGCGTACACGATTTGAGGAAAAGTCATGCCTTCGGATTCCACCGTTCGTCGCGTCGTCGTCACTGGGGCGGCGGCAGGAATCGGCCGTGCCATCGCCACGAAGCTCGCAGCTGAGGGCGAGCGGGTCATGGTCAACGACCTCGACGCCGATGCGGTCCACGCGCTGGCCCACGAGATCGGCGCGATCGCTGCGCCCGGCGACGCCGCGTCGCCCGAAGGTGTAGGCGGTCTGGTCGACACCGCCAACGAGTGGCTCGGCGGCGTCGACGTCTGGTTCGGTAATGCGGGCATCGACCGCGGCCGTGGATTGGCGGCGTCCGAGGAGGACTGGACCGACTCGTGGGAGGTCAACACGATGGCGCACGTGCGTGCGGCCCGCGCGTTGATGCCGCAGTGGTTGGAGCAGGGTGGCGGTCGGTACGTGGTGACCGCGTCCGCGGCCGGCATGCTCACCATGCTCGGCGCGCCAGCGTACTCAGCGACCAAGCACGCGACCATCGGATTCGCTGAATGGTTGTCGGCCACCTACCGCGACAAAGGCATTGTGGTTCAGGCGATCTGTCCGCAGGGCGTCCGCACGCGCATCTACGAGGAATCCGGCGACTTGAAGGAGGTTCTGTCGCACGACGCCGTGCTCGAGCCGTCCGACATCGCCGACGCTGTCTGGAATGCCTTGTCCGGCGAGGACTTCTACATTCTCCCGCACGAGCAGGTCCGCGATTACTACGTCGCCCGCGCGACGTCCCCGGACCGCTGGCTCACCGGTATGAACCGTATTCAGCAGAGCCTGGAGAAGCGCTGATCGGGCACAACTCTCACCTATGGCGACACTCGTGCGGAAAACACCCTGCAATCGTCGCTCTACGTGAGAGTTGTGCCCAATGGAGACACCTCGACCCGCCGCATGTGCTCACCGCGCCGGACCAGTTCGACGATCAGTGGGCCGACTCTGTCCCACTGGTAGACCACCTGTTCGTAGGTGAGTCGCACAGGGTGATAGCCAAACGCGTGTGCTTGGAGGTCACGGAGTCGGTCGTTTTCGTAGGCGTCCTTGTTCTGGTGGAACTCTGCGCCGTCGACCTCGATGATCAGCGAGGTGCCGACGAGGAAGTCGACCCGGCCGATCATCGGAATGCTGACCTGCGGACGGGCGCGAATGCGTGCCGCTCTCAGACGAAGTCGCACCATCGTCTCGATGCCCGACTCCGCTCTGCCGTCGACCTTGCTCAGCACTCGGTCGACGAACCGACTCCGGCCTGCGAACTCAGCCGATAGATCGGACTGCGTCATGAGGCCGAGGTTGATGACAGAGTCGCAGACGACGATGAAGTCCTCGGGACCAAGGCAGTGAGCGGCATGTCGGAGAGCCGTGAACAGGTCGTCGACCGCCTCGATCTCGGGCGGTTGACGTCCGCTCTGGCGGCACCACTCCGGGTGTGCGCGGGCGGTGCCGTCGTTCCCTCTGATGTGGACTCTGTCGGTCCTGCGCACCCAGACGTTGTGGAGTCGGAGTGCCGAAGCGCAGGAGAGGACGCCGCCGGCACGCACCGCGTACTCGACCTGCCTGTCGGCCGCCGAGGTCGCGTACCAGCCGCGCCTGAGGCGGATCAGAGTTCCCTCCGCTACGGCATGCCGCAGTTCGATCCGCGGTGCGCGTTGCAACAGATATCCCCACCGATAGACCCCCGTGTCCATGACGGAATCGTCCACTGGATGCAGCGGCGACGGACAGGTTTTCGGATTTTCGCAACAAGTCTCACGTATACGGCCATTCGGTCGTAAAAATGGCGGTGGCCGGCGCTCTACGTGAGACTTGTGCCCGCGCGCCGCGCTGCTTCGACGAACGCGCGCACAGCGGCATGATCCTTCACCCCCGGCGAGGATTCGACGCCGCTGGAGACATCGACGCCCCACGGCCGCACCTGGCCGATCGCGTCGGCGACATTGGTCGGGGATAGGCCGCCAGCGAGGAGCCAGCGGCCGCTTACGCCCCTCCCGGCGAGAACCGACAGGTCCCACCGCTCGCCGGAACCGGGGCGCGCGGAGTCGAGGAGCAGGGACTCCTCGCCATAGGCACCGACCTGCAACGGCGGGTCGTTCGCAAGCGACGTTGCCCGCCACAGGTGCCCGAAGACCTCTGCGGCCGCGGCGAAGTCGTCGGCGGTGTACGACCCGTGCAACTGCAACACCGAGAAGCCGAGGTCCGCGGCGATGCGGGAGGCATCGGCGGCGGGCATGTCGTTGACGACGAGAACCGTGTCCACACGGCCGTCCGCCCGCTCGACGATCGTGCGCGCGACGACGGTATCGACAGCCCGCGAACTCGTCTGATTCATGACCACACCGATCGCGTCGGCTCCCGCGGCGACGGCGACGTCGACCGTCGCCGGATCGGTGAGCCCGCAGACCTTCACATACATGCGGTCAACGGTACCGGCCGCTCACGTGAGTTCGACGACCGTCGACTTGTCGTTCATCACGACTACCGGCGTCACCGTCGAGTAGCCCGCGGCCTCGACCTTGGCGAGGTCGACGCGCAGGATGGGCTGGCCCTGCGTCACGGTGTCGCCCGCGGCGACGAGCGGCTCGAAGCCGTCGCCCTTCATTTTGACGGTGTCGAGTCCGACGTGGACGAGGATCTCGGTGCCGTCCTGCAGGCGTAGCCCGATGGCGTGGCCGGTGGGGAACACCGTGACGACAGTCGCGTCGGCGGGCGCGGTCACCTCGCCTGCGGTGGGTACGACGGCGGCGCCGGGGCCCATCATTCCCGACGAGAAGGTCTTGTCCGGCACTTCCGACAGCGCGATCGCGTAGCCGGGGATCGGGCGATGCAGGGAGACGATCTTTCCGGTCTTCTCCAGCGTCGTGACCCCAGCGGTCGACGGAACGTCGGCCGGCTCCTCGTCGTCGGCATCGGGCACCACGTCGGGAACCTCATCGGCGTCGGGCGCATCGATCTCGCCCGCCATGACCTTCTCCATCGCGTCCTTCACGAACTGGACGTTGAGGCCGTAGATCACCTGGACCGACTTACCGCCGGGCCGGATGGTTCCCGCGGCACCCGCTCGCTTGAGCGCCGGGTCGTCGACGACCGACGGGTCGTTCACTTCCATGCGCAGGCGCGTCGCACAGTTGTCGAGTTCGGTGATGTTGCTCTTGCCGCCGAGCGCGTCGATGAACTTGACGGCGGTGCCGACGTAGCCGACCGACTCCGACCCGTCCTCGTCGACGCCCACCGGATCGTCGTCTTCGCGGCCTGGGGTCTTGAGTCGGAACCTCAGGATGACCCAACGGAAGACGAAGAAGTAGACGACGAACCAGAACGCGCCCATCACGAAGATGATCCATGGGTTTTCGGCCAACGGGTTCGTCCAGTTGAGCATGAGGTCGACGAAGCCGCCGGAGAAGCCGAAGCCCATCCGGACCGGAAGCAGGGAGCTGACCGCCATCGAGATCCCCATGAAGACGGCGTGGATCAGATAGAGCGGCGGTGCCAGGAACATGAAGGCGAACTCGAGCGGCTCGGTGACGCCGACGAAGAACGACGACACTGCGCCCGACAGCAGGATGCCGTAGGCGATCTTCTTGCGCTTGGTCTTGGCGGTCACGTACATCGCGAGGGCCGCACCGGGCAGACCGAACATCATGACGGGGAAGAAGCCGGTCATGTACTGGCCGGTGACGCCGAACTCGCCGTCGCCCGCGAGGAAGTTGTTGAGGTCGTTGATGCCTGCCACGTCGAACCAGAACACCGAGTTGAGCGCGTGGTGCAGGCCGAACGGGATGAGGAGTCGGTTGAAGAAGCCGTACAGGCCGGTGCCGACGGCTCCGAGGTCGACGATGTGCTCGCCGAACCAGACGAGTCCGCTGTAGATGAGCGGCCACAGGAACAGCAAGACGAGTCCGACGATGAGCGAGATGCCCGCGGTGACGATGGCGACCGAGCGGCGCCCGGAGAAGAACGAGAGGGCGTCTGGCAGCTGGACCGATTTGAACCGGTTATAGCAGGTCGCGCCGATGATGCCGCACAGGATGCCGATGAACGCGTTCTGGAACGACCCGGGCGCGAACGCCGCATTGACATCGGGCGACGCGATCACCCACTGCCCGTGGTCCTGGACGATCTGTTGGCCGTCGGTGAGAGTCGCACCGTCCTCGAGCGGGGAGTTCGTGTAGTCCCGGGACAGGAGCGTCATCACCGACGACGGCGCGAGCAGGCTGGTGATGACCAGCCACGACACCAGACCCGCAAGCGCCGATGTGCCGTCGGACTTGCGTGCCATGCCGATCGAGACACCGACGGCGAACAGCAGCGCCATGTTGTCGAGGATCGCCAGGCCCGCGGTCTGCAGGAATGAGGTGACGACGTTGGTCTGGTCGTCGTTGATGCCGATGATCCAGTTGGCTATGCCGACGAGGATCGCGGCCACCGGGAGGACCGCGACCGGCAGCATGATCGACTTGCCGAGGTTCTGGAGGAATTTCATCATCGGTGGTGACCCATCGTCGGACGAGCAGAGGCGTCGTTCGAGTTGGACCATACAGCGACTGTCAGCAGTCCCGAGGGCGATCGCAGGCGCCAGACACCCGAATGTTAAGTTATGGAAGCCTACCCATATATGTGCGGTGGCCCTCCCACCTTCCGAAAGGCGCTCGGCGTTGAGAAAGTCCCGATTTCTGTCCCTCGTGTGCGCGGCCGCTCTGGCTGTCACGGCCACGGCGTGTTCCAGCTCTGACGACGATGCATCACCCGGTGGAACGGGCGGCGATGGCTTTCCGGTGACCATCGAACACGCGCTCGGAACGACGACGATCGACGCCCCGCCCGAACGGGTCGCCACCATAGGCTGGGCCAATCACGAGGTGGCGATGTCGCTCGGGGTGGTACCGGTCGGCATGGCCAAAGCCACCTGGGGTGACGATAACGGCGACGGCATTCTCCCGTGGGTCGACGACAAACTGAAGGATCTGGGCGGCGAGACACCTGCTCTCTACGACGAGACGGACGGGGTAGACGCCGAGGCAGTCAGCAACACCGCGCCCGACGTCATCTTGGGCGCGTACTCCGGTCTCACCCAAGAGCAGTACGACACGCTCAGCAAGGTCGCGCCGGTCGTCGCCTACCCGAAGACTCCGTGGGGAACCACGTGGCAGGAGATGATCCAACTCGACTCGAAGGCCCTCGGCAAGCAGGCCGAAGGCGACAAGCTCGTCTCCGATCTCACCGCGCAGGTCGACGCATCCGTGGCCAAGCATCCCGAGCTGAAGAACACCAAAACGATGTTCGCGTATCTCGACCCGTCGGATACGAGCAAGGTCATGTACTACAACTTGCACGATCCGCGCGCCACGTTCCTGCGTGACGCCGGTATTCCGGTGCCGTCAGCGGTCGAGAAGAACACCGCTGAAACGGACCAGTTCTACACCGAGGTCAGCGCCGAGAAGGCCGATCAGTTCAACGATGTCGGGCTGATCGTCACCTACGGAGACGAGAACACCGTCAAGCGTCTGCAGGCCGATCCGCTCCTCGGTAAGATCCCGGCGATCCGCGACGGCCACGTCGCGATCCTGAAGGACAACACTCCGTTGGCAGCGTCGTCGAACCCGACGCCGCTGTCGATTCCGTGGGGCATCGACAAGTACACCGACATCCTCGGCGCCGCCATCGCGAAGCCCTGAGCGCTCGCATCGTGCCCCGTCGCATCGCCTGGCTTCTCGCGGGCGCCGTGGCGATCGTCGCGCTCTTCTGCGTGTCGATCGCGCTCGGCGCCCGCGACGTCGCATTCGGCGACATCGCGAGCGGGCTGTTCGGCGACGCCGACACGTTCGGTGCCGCCGCCGTCGAAAAGCGGATCCCGCGCACCGTGCTCGCGATGATCGTCGGAGCAGCCCTCGCCGTATCGGGCACCGGCATGCAAGCCGTGACCCGCAACCCGGTCGCCGACCCCGGCATCCTCGGCGTCTCCGGCGGTGCGTCCCTGGCCGTTGTCTGCGGGATGGTCTTCTTCGGCATGACCGACCCGTACTCGTACATCGCCCTCGCAATCGCGGGCGCCGCGATCACCGCGGTGTTCGTCTACGCGATCGGCTCGATGGGTCGAGGCGGCGCGACTCCGCTCAAGCTCGCCTTGTCGGGTGCAGCGACGGCGGCCGCGCTGACCTGCTTGATCAGTGCGGTCCTGATGCCACGCGTCGATGTGATGACACGGTTCCAGCACTGGCAGGTCGGCGGCGTCGGCGGCATCGACTGGCACCGGATCGCGGTCGTGTCGCCGGTGCTAGCGGCCGGGGCGCTCCTCGCGTTCGCCTGCTCGCGTGGCATGAACTCGTTGGCGCTCGGTGACGACGTCGCGACCGGCCTGGGCGAGAACGTCGGCCGCACGCGAATCCTGACCGGCGTCTCCGCGGTGGTCCTGGCGGGCGCGGCGACCGCCGTCGCCGGTCCGATCGCATTCGTCGGACTCATCGTCCCTCACGCCTGCCGTGCGGTGATCGGGACCGACCATCGCTGGCTGCTGCCGTTCTCGGCGCTGGTGGGCGCAGCGCTCCTGGTGATCGCGGACGTGGTGGGACGACTCATAGTGCGGCCGGAGGAGGTCGACGTCGGGGTGGTGACCGCGATCATCGGCGCGCCGTTCTTCATCTGGATCGTCCGTCGGCAGAAGGTGCGTGAACTGTGACGACCATCGAGACCGTCAAAGCGAGCCGTGTGTCGCGCGCTCGACGTCGCGCCGCGATCCTGGCCGTCCTCATTGCGCTCGTCGTGGTCGTGTTCTTCCTGTCGCTGATGGTGGGCCAGCGGTTCTACCCGCTCGCCGACGTGTTCCGGGTGATCGCAGGCGATACCGTGCCGGGTGCATCGTTCACCGTCGGCGAGCTGCGTCTGCCGCGAGCCTGCCTGGCGTTGTCGTCGGGCTTAGCGTTCGGTCTGGCAGGCGTCACGTTCCAGACGCTCCTGCGCAACCCGCTCGCGTCACCCGACATCATCGGGATCTCGTGGGGTGCGTCGGCGGCCGCCGTGGTCGGAATCGTGATCTTCGGGCTCACCGGCACCGCGGTCTCGATAGTCGCCCTCATCGGCGCCCTCATCGCCGCATCTGCGGTGTACGGACTGTCGATGAACAGCGGATTCTCGGCGACGCGACTGATTCTGATCGGCATTGGTGTCGCCGCGATGCTCTCGAGTGTCGTCTCGTACGTGCTGGCACGTGCGGCCGACTGGGACATCGCTAACGCGTTGCGGTGGATCACCGGTTCGCTCGCCGAGCCGTCGTGGGACAAAGTCGTTCCGATGCTGGTCGTCGCCGTGGTCGTCGTTCCACTCATGTTGCTGCAGTCCCGCGACATGGGCGTTCTCCGCTTGGGCGACGACACCGCCGCGGGTATGGGCGTCGGCGTGGAACGGACCCGGATCTTCCTGCTGCTCGGAGCGGTCCTACTCCTCGCGTTCGCGACTGCCGGGTCGGGCCCGATCTCGTTCGTTGCATTCATGTCCGGCCCGATCGCGATGCGGCTGTTCACCCGTGTGGGCGGGTCCATGCTGTTGCCCGCGGGGCTGGTCGGTGCACTCTTGGTGATGTCCGCGGACCTCGTCGCCCAGTTCGCGTTGCCGCACCGCTACCCGGTCGGTGTCGTGACGGGTGTGCTCGGCGCGCCGTTCCTGATCTATCTGCTCATCCGCGTCAACCGGTCGGGAGGAACTCTGTGACCGTCCACCACCAGCTGTCTGCCGAGCGGATCCGCCTCGCCTACGGCGATCGGGTCATCGTCTCCGAACTCGATCTGCAGGTTGCGCAGGGGCAGATCACCTCGATCGTCGGCGCCAACGGATGCGGCAAATCGACGCTGTTGCGAGCGCTCGCCCGACTGCTGTCGCCGGTGTCGGGCCAGGTGGTGCTCGACGGCGCCGACATCTCCTCACGTCGTTCGCGTGAGGTGGCGCGGATCCTCGGACTGCTTCCGCAGAGCCCGGTCGCGCCCGAGGGGATCACCGTCGCCGATCTGGTCGGACGTGGTCGACACCCGCACCAACGGATTCTCGCTCCGTGGAGCGCACATGACTACGAGGCCGTCGCCGATGCGTTGGACGCCACCGGGACCGCCGACCTCGCCGACCGTTCGGTAGACGAACTGTCGGGCGGGCAGCGTCAGCGTGCGTGGATCGCGATGGCTCTCGCCCAGGAGACCGACATCCTTCTGCTCGACGAGCCGACGACATTCCTCGACCTCGCCCACCAAGTAGAGGTGCTCGACCTGCTCACCGATCTGCGGAAGCGGCGCGACACCACGATCGTCATGGTGCTGCACGACCTCAACCTCGCCGCCCGCTACTCCGATCGTCTGGTCGCGATGCGGGACGGCGCCATTCACGCGACCGGAACACCAGAAGAAGTGATGACCGTGGACCTCGTCGACGAGGTGTTCGGTCTCAAGAGTCAGATTCTCCGAGATCCAGTGTCGGGGAAACCCGCCGTCATGCCGATAGGGAGGCATCATGTCCGTTGATAATCAAGCCGTAGCCGAAGAGAACCCGTATGCGGTGGCGCGCGCGAGAGTATCGCTCGTCGAACCGGTCTCGCCGAACTTCGTGCGCATCACACTCGTCGGTGAGGACGTCGACGGACTCGGCAATCCCGGGCACACGTTCGACCAGCGGATCAAGGTGATATTTCCGCCCGAGTCGGGGGTCCTCCCGGAACTGGCGGCCGGGAACGACTGGTATCAGCGGTGGACGGCGATCCCCGAGGCCGATCGCGGCGCAATGCGCACGTATTCGGTCCGCGACGTACGGGTCGGCGACGACGGAACGACCGAGCTGGTCGTCGACTTCGTCCTGCACATGATGCCGGGCGCGACCGGGCCGGCGTCATCGTGGGCATCCCGTGCGAGCGAGGGCGACGAGGTGATGGTGGTCGCGCCGCGCCGCGGTCGCTTTGACGGCGGCGGCTTGGAATACGCCCCCGGTGCCGCGGAGTCGGTGCTGCTGGCCGGCGATGAGACGGCTGCGCCCGCGATCGCGCGGATCCTCGAAGACGCACCCGCCGACCTGCGAGGCACCGCCTTCATCGAGATCCCGACGGGCGACGATGTGCTGCCGTTCGCCGCTCCCGCAGGCGTCAGCGTGCACTGGCTGGCGCGCGACGGCGCGGACCACGGCGCACGCCTGCGTCCGGCGGTCCTCGACCATCTCGGGGCCACCGCGTCGACCCAGGACGTCTCCGATGTCGACGAGGACCCCGACGAGCCGATGGTGTGGGAGACGCCGATCTACTCGAACTTGGGCGAAGACATCGCTCCGGACCCGGCGCCCGCGGACCGGTACTACTGGATTGCAGGCGAGAGCAAGGTCGTCACCGGTCTGCGCCGCCACCTGGTGAAGGAGTTGGGCATCGCCCGCTCCCAGGTCGCCTTCATGGGGTACTGGCGCCACGGCGTCGCGATGAAGGCCTAGCGCTTCTGCCGCTGGTCGAGCGGAGTCGAGACCCCCGGGAACACGAACACCACACGAGAGGTTGACACTGATTATGGCTGACAACGCTGACATCGAGTACCGGATCGAACACGACACGATGGGCGAGGTGCGGGTGCCCGCAGCCGCGCTGTGGCGGGCGCAGACGCAGCGCGCCGTCGAGAACTTCCCGATCAGCTTCCGTCCCCTCGAGCGGACTCAGATCCGTGCGCTTGGACTGTTGAAGGCTGCCACCGCTACGGTCAACAAAGACCTCGGGCTGCTCGACGCGGGGAAGGCCGACGCGATCGTCTCGGCGGCTCGGGAGATCGCTGACGGCGAGCACGACGACCAGTTCCCGATCGACGTCTTCCAGACCGGGTCGGGCACCAGCTCGAACATGAACGCCAACGAGGTGATCGCGTCGATCGCCGCGAAGGCCGGCACCGACGTCCACCCGAACGACGACGTGAACATGTCGCAGAGCTCCAACGACACGTTCCCGACGGCGACGCACGTCGCCGCCACGGAGGCCGTCGTCCGTGAACTCGTTCCGTCGTTGGCGCGTCTGCACGAGACGCTCACCGCGAAGGCCACCGAGTGGGAGTCCGTTGTGAAGTCGGGCCGTACGCACCTGATGGATGCGGTGCCGGTGACCCTCGGACAGGAGTTCGGCGGATACGCGCGCCAGGTTCAAGCCGGCATCGAACGACTGCAGTCGACGCTGCCACGCGTTGGCGAGCTCCCGATCGGCGGGACCGCGGTCGGCACCGGACTCAACGCGCCGGAGGGCTTCGGCTCGCGCGTCGTCGCCGAGCTCGTGGCGTTGACCGGTGTGGACGAACTGAGTCTCGCCACCGACAACTTCGAGGCGCAGGCCGCGCGCGACGGTCTCGTCGAGCTGTCGGGGCAGTTGAAGACGATCGCGGTGTCGCTGACCAAGATCGCCAACGACGTCCGCTGGATGGGGTCGGGTCCGTTGACCGGTCTCGGCGAGATCGCCCTCCCGGACCTGCAGCCCGGCAGCTCGATCATGCCGGGCAAGGTCAATCCTGTTCTGCCCGAGGCGGTTACACAGGTTGCAGCCCAGGTCATCGGCAACGACGCCGCGGTCACCTGGGGCGGCGGCAACGGCGCGTTCGAGTTGAACGTCTACATCCCGATGATGGCCCGCAACGTCCTCGAATCGGTGAAGTTGCTCGCGAATGTGTCGCGTCTGTTCGCCGCCCGCTGTATCGAAGGACTACAGGCGCATGAGGAGCGGCTGCGGACGTTGGCGGAGTCGTCGCCGTCGATCGTGACGCCGCTGAACTCGGCCATCGGCTACGAGGAGGCCGCAGCGGTTGCCAAGCAGGCGCTGCGCGAGGGGACGACGATCCGTCAGACGGTCATCGACCGCGGCCTGATCGGCGACAAACTCTCCGAAGAGGAACTGGACCGGCGTCTCGACGTGCTCAAGATGGCGAACGTCGACCGGAAGCGGTAGCCACCTGCCGGTGTTCAGAACCGGTCCGGCGCGAGGTCGGCGGGCCGCACCCCGCCTGCGGCGACCTCGCTCGGCATCGTCTGGCCGCGGAAGATCGCTGCGCCGGTCCGGGCCAGGCCGTCGGCCATCTGGATGCCGTAGCCGCCTTGGCCTGCGAACCAGAAGAAGCCGTCGACGCCGGGATCGAAGCCGACGACCGGCGAGCGGTCCGGCGCGAAGGTGCGCAGGCCCGCCCACGACGAGCGGACGTGTCGCAGACCCAGATCGGTCACCTCGTTGACCGACTCGATGGCACGGGCGATGTCCAGATCGCTCGGACGGACGTCGTGCGGATGACTCGGCGTCTCGTCGGCGGGCGAACACAGCAGGCCGTTGGCCTCGGGTTTGAGGTAGAAGGTGTTGTCGAGGTCGTCGACGACGGGCAGCGTCGACGTCGTCAGTGAGTCGGGCGCGTCGACCGCGAAGATCGTCCGGATCTTCGGGCTCAGATCCGTCGCCGCGGCGCCTGCGAGTTCGGCGATGCTGTCGGCCCACGCACCGGCGGCGTCGACGACGACCGGCGCGCTCACCGTCTCGCCGTCGGCGAGAGTCGCAGTCCACACTCCGTCGGCTCGGTCGAGAGCGGTGACCGCAGCACGCGTACGGATCTTGCCGCCGCGCTGGCGGAGTCCTCGGACGTATCCCTGGTGCAGGGCGTGCACGTCGATCTCCATGGAAGTCGGGTCGACCAGTGCAGCCGCGATCGCATCGCGACGCAGGTACGGCGCGAGTCCGATTGCATCGTCGGCCGACAGCATCTCGACGGCGGGCACCTGGCGTCGGACCTCGTCGCAGAATCCGGTGAGCGCGTCGCCGCGCCCCTGTCTCGCGAATACGAGATAGGGGCGCGGGGTGAGGATCGGGCCGTCGAAGTCGGCGCAAGGATCGGTGAGGAACGCGCGGCTTGCGCTGGTGAGGGTGCGTACCGTGGCGTTGCCGAACGTCTCCAGGTAGAGCGCGGCCGACCGTCCAGTGGTGTGGAACGCGAGCGTGCTCTCCTGCTCGAGGAGGCAGATGCGCTGGTCGGCGGCCAGCTCGTAGCCGATGGATACTCCGGCGATCCCGCCGCCGATCACGATGACGTCGAATGTTCCAGGCACGGACTCACCTCCTGGTCCCAGGGTAGGAGAGCTCCGCTCGCGGGGCGAGCCCTCTCAGCGATAGACCGACTTGAGGTTCTGGTAGGCGGCGAGACCTTCTGGGCCGAGCTCGCGGCCCATGCCACTGTGCTTGACGCCGCCGAAGGGCGCGATCGGGTCGGGGATGTAGCGGTTGATCCCGATGGTTCCGGTCCGTACTCCGGCGGCGACGGCGCGTGCCCGGTCGGGGTCCGAACTCCAGACGGTGCCGCCGAGGCCGTAGTCGGAGTCGTTGGCGATCGACACGGCGTCCGCGTCGTCGTTGTAGCCGATCACCGACAGGACGGGGCCGAAGATCTCTTCGCGTGAGATGGTCGCGGTGTTGTCGACGTCGGCGAAGACCGTCGGCTGCACGAACCAGCCGTTCTCGCGGTCGGCGGGACGGCCGCCGCCGGTGGTGATGCGGCCGCCGTCTGCGCGGCCCTTGGCGATGTACGACTCGACTCGGTCGCGGTGGCGCGACGTGGCCATCGGACCGATCTGGGTGGTCGGGTCGAGGGAGTCGCCGATCGCCATCGAGGACGCGAACGCGGTCAACGTGTCGACGACCTCGTCGTAGCGTGACCGCGGGGCGAGGACGCGGGTACCGAGGAAGCAGGTCTGCCCGTTGTTGGCGAGCGTCGCGACGAACAGGTCGTTGCCGATCGTCTCGAGGTCGAGTTCGGCGTCGTCGAGCACGATGGTTGCCGACTTGCCGCCGAGTTCGAGAGTGACCGGCCGCAGCAGCCTGCCGCAGGTCTCGGCGATCGACATACCTGCTGCAGTGGATCCGGTGAAGGCGACCTTGTCGATGGCCGGATGCGAGACGAGGTGAGCACCGGCTTCGCGACCTGCGGGAACGATGTTGATGACGCCTGAGGGCAGGCCCGCGGCCTGGGCGGCTTCGGCGAGGACGTACGAGTCGAGGACGGTCTCCGGCGACGGTTTGATCACCATCGTGCAGCCCGCGGCCAGTGCGGGCGCGAACTTGAACGCGGCCAGCGTCTGCGGGAAGTTCCACGGCACGATCGCGCCGATCACTCCGATCGGCGAGCGTTGCACCTCGACGGTGCCGCCGAACATGCCCTCGCGCACGTCGTCGCCCTGACCCTCGATGAGGTCCGCGTAGTAGCGGAGCAGCGTCGCCGGGTACACGGCTTCGAGCTGGCCGGCGACCGTGACGGGCATACCGTTCTGTGCCGAGACGAGTCCGGCGAGCCGATCTTTGCGGGCGTCGAGTTCGTCGGCGAACCTGCGCAGGTGTCCGGCGCGGGTCGCGGGGTCCAGACCGGACCAGGTCGACGGATCGTCGAACGCAGTGCGAGCGGCCGCCACCGCGGCGTCGATGTCGGCGTTCACGCCGTCCGGGACACTGCCGATCTGCTGCCCGGTGTTCGGGGAGACGACGTCGATGCGGTCATTGCCCTGCGGGGCGACCCACTGCCCGCCGATGAACAGCTGGTCGTAGGTCAGGCCTTCGGCGGGGATGAGGGTGTCGGTCATATCGGGTCACTCCTGAGGTGATTGCGGTCACTTACGTCGGTGAATTGATCCTCACACCGAAACCTTCGACCCAACTGTCCAGATTCCAGACAGTCGGGTGGTGGGGAGGTCGCCAACCGTGTCATCCACCGCCGCTAGCTCCAGCGCCCGCATCACCGTCCCGCTCACGAAAACGACGTTCGCTCCCCTCGGGAGGGGAGCGAACGTCGCTGGAGTGAGCGAAAGGCGTCTAGCGCTCCTTGGAGCGCACCCGGACGCCGCTGATCGGCACGTTGACGGTGCCGGACGGGTCGGTGAAGAAGTCGTTGCCCTTGTCGTCGACGACGATGAAGGCGGGGAAGTTCTCGACGTCGATCTTCCACACGGCTTCCATGCCGAGCTCCGGGTATTCGATGACTTCCTGGCTCTTGATGCAGTCCAGTGCGAGGCGGGCCGCCGGGCCGCCGATCGACCCGAGGTAGAACCCGCCGTGGGCGTCGCACGCGTTGGTGACCTGCTTGGAGCGGTTGCCTTTGGCGAGCATCACCATCGATCCGCCCGCGGCTTGGAACTGTTCGACGTAGCTGTCCATGCGGCCCGCGGTCGTGGGACCGAACGAACCGGACGGCATGCCTTCCGGCGTCTTCGCCGGACCCGCGTAGTAGACGGGATGGTTCTTCAAGTACTCGGGCATCGGCTCGCCTGCGTCGAGGCGTTCCTTGATCTTGGCGTGCGCGATGTCGCGAGCCACCACCAGCGGACCCGTCAACGACAGACGGGTCTTGACGGGATGCTTCGAGAGCTCTTCGAGGATCTCCGGCATCGGCCGGGTCAAGTCGATCTCGACAACCTCCCCGCCCGCGATGTCTTCGGCGACGCCGGCATCCGGCATGTACTGCGCGGGGTCGGTCTCGAGCTGCTCGAGGAAGACGCCGTCGGCGGTGATCTTGCCGAGCGCCTGGCGGTCGGCCGAACAGGAGACCGCGATCGCGACCGGCAGGGACGCACCGTGCCGCGGGAGACGGACGGCGCGGACGTCGTGGCAGAAGTACTTGCCGCCGAACTGCGCGCCGATGCCGAACGACTGGGTCAGCTTGAAGATCTCCTCCTCGAGGTCCGGGTCGCGGAAGCCGTGGCCGGACATGTCGCCCTCGGTCGGCAGATTGTCGAGGTAGTGGGCCGACGCCAGCTTGGCGGTCTTCAACGCGAACTCGGCCGACGTACCGCCGATGACCACGGCGAGGTGGTACGGCGGGCACGCAGCAGTGCCGAGAGATCGAATCTTCTCGTCGAGGTACTCCAGCAGGCGCTTCGGATTGAGAATCGCCTTGGTCTCCTGGAACAGGAACGATTTGTTGGCCGAGCCGCCGCCCTTGGCCATGAACAGGAACTTGTACTCCGGTCCCTTCGGCCCCTGCTCGGTCGCATAGATCTCGACCTGCGCGGGCAGGTTGGTCCCGGTGTTGCGCTCTTCGTAGACGGTGATCGGGGCGTTCTGCGAGTACCGCAGGTTGAGTTTGGTGTACGCGTCGTACACGCCGCGCGAGACCCACTCGCCGTCGTCCGTTCCGGTCAGAACGCCTTCGCTCTTCTTGCCCATCACGATCGCGGTGCCGGTGTCCTGGCACATCGGGAGCACGCCGCCCGCCGAGATGTTCACGTTCTTGAGGAGGTCGAGGGCGACGAAGCGATCGTTGCCGGACGCCTCCGGGTCGTCGATGATCTTGCGGAGTTGCTGCAGGTGCGCCGGACGCAGGTAGTGGCTGATGTCGTGCATCGCCTCTGAGGTCAGCTTCTCGATCGCAGTGGGGTCGACCTTCAGGAACTTCTGGCCCTCCACTTCGAACGTCGAGACGCCCTCGGTGGTGACCAGACGATACGGGGTGTCGTCTTGGTCGGCCGGGAGGAGGTCGGAGTAGAGGAATTCGGGGGCTGCAGACTCACTCACAGCCTGCACGTTAGTTCGTCTGGATCTGTCACCGCTGGTAAGGCTGCCCTTCTGAAAAGCGTCGGACCGCTCGTCCGGGTGCTGTGCAGACGAGGACGGTGGTCGACGGGCATGCACGACGCACCGGAGAATGACGCCCAAACACCTATTACTGACCTTCTTCACCCACCGTGAGATCGCTTGCCGGAGGGGTCACCATGGACCGGGTACTGACCGGCGAACGATGGATAGAAATCATGCGAACACAACGACAGGTACTTCGAGTTCTCACGGCGATGATGGCGATCGTGATCGTCCTCGTGGCCGGAGGCTGCAAGGGAAACGACTCCGAATCCAGTACGGCTGCTGACAATTCAGGAGCCAATTCGCAGTCGGAGAACGCCTCGGGAGAGTTCTCGTGCCCGGAGAAGAACACCATCAAGTTCGCGAAGACGAAGTTCACGTGGCATGCCGGCGCAGGATTCGGCGCCTTTCACCGGTGGATCTACAAGCCCGCCAAGGCAGGAACCTTCAAGAAGGGCGCCGACGGGCGCGTGAAGGCGTTCGTGAAGGCCGGCGCGGCGGCGTTGTTCGTCAAACGGCAGGTTCGCCTCGCCTCCGAGGACGCGAAAGCCAACCCGACGCTGTGCAAGTCGATCGTCAAACCGATGAAGTCCATCTCCGACAAGGTGTCCGACGCCGTGAAGAGTGCGCGCAAGGGCGATCTCGGCGAGATCGACTCTCTCAACGGCGACATCTCGTCGGTGATGACGCAGTCCAAGGATCAAGGGAGCGAGATCACCCCTGACGAGAAGGTGAACATCGGAAAATAGCACCCGAGCGCACGCGGAACTCGGGCGACTCGATCACCCCGCCGACATCTCGATGTGGTCGGCGGGGTGATCGCGTCGTCCGCCGTCCATGTCGAGGAAGGCCGACGCGGCGTCGTACGCCTGAGTCATCAGCATGTCGGCGTGACCGAAGTCCAGGGCGCCGACGGTCACGGGGCAGGGCGGCGGGAGGACCACGAGTTCCGCTGCCGCCGTGTATTCGCGGACGTCGCGGATGAGTCGCTTGTGAATCAACAGCGTCGTCGTGTGCAGGAGCGTCTCGGCGACGCTCGCGGGCGGGTCGACGTCGCCGCACTGATACCCGCAGGGCAGGACGTAGATGCTGTCGGCGCCCGCGTCGACCGCATCGGAGATCGGTGTGTTGTCGGCGATGCCGCCGTCGATGAGTTTGCGTCCGTCCCACGTGACCGGCGGCAGGAGGCCGGGGATCGCAGCACTCGCGAGGATCGCCTCGGTTGCGGGACCGGCGTCGATCCCGACCTCGGATCCGGTGAGGAGGTCGGTGGCGACCACGCGGAGCGGAATCCGAGCCTCGGCGACGTCATCGAACGTCAGATTGCGGTCAAGTAGCGCGCGCAACCCGCGGTCGCCGACGAGAGACGGGCGGTGCCCGGTCAGGGCGCCGACGATGCGTAGCGGGTTGGGTCGAAACAGCTTCCATGCCGACAGCGGGCGCCAGACGTCGGCGAGCTCGTCGACGGTGTCCGTATCGACTCCACGTCCGGCGAGGAAGCCGGCGTTGAACGCGCCGACGGATGCGCCGATCAACAGGTCGGGAGCTACGTCGTGTTCGGTGAGCGCGCGCAGCATGCCGACCTGGAACGCGCCGAGATTCGCCCCGCCGGACAACACGAACGCGGTGGTCACGGCCGTACTCGGCTCATCCGGGTGAACGCTTCGGTCAAGACTGCCTGCGACGTCGCGAAATTGACGCGCACGTGCCCGCCACCGCCCGGACCGAACGCATGACCCGAACTGAGGGCCACCCGAGTCTGGTCGAGAAACGCTTTTGCGGGTCCGGCGAGATCGGAGACGGCGCCGGGCGTCGCGTCGCCGCCGTCGAACCCGAGCGGGCGACAGTCCAGCCACGCCAGGTAGGTGCCATCCGGCGGGGCATAGCCTGCGCCCGGAAGGTACTCGGCCACAAGACGTCCGACGAGATCGCGGTTGGCCGCGAGCCCGCCCAGGAGTGCGTCGAGCCACGGCTCGCCGTCCGCGTAGGCGGCGGTGTGGGCGAGCACGCCGAAATGACTCGGTCCGTGACTGACTTCCTCGGGCATCCGACGCAGGTCGTCGACCGCGGCCGGGCCCGCGAGCGCCAGCGCGGCCTTCATGCCTGGAAGATTCCACGCCTTCGACGCCGAGGTGACGACGAACGCGTCCTGCGCACCGTCGACCGACAGATACGGGGTGAACCTCGCACCCGGCAGGACGAGGGGAGCGTGGATCTCGTCGACTATCACCCGTACCCCGTACTCGTTCGCGAGGGCGGCGACGGTGGTCAACTCGTCGGCAGTGTGGACGGCTCCCGTCGGGTTGTGTGGGTTGGCCAGGAGGAAAGCAGGCGTCGTGCTCGCGGCGCGGGCCTCCCGGAACGCGATCTCCAACGCCGCGAAGTCGACTCGGCCGTCCGGTCCGAGGCGGGCGCTCGCGACGCGTCGATCGGCGTGGGCGGTGAATGCGAAGAACGGCGGGTAGACGGGGGCGTTGACCACGACGGTGTCGCCTGGTCGGGTCACCAGTTTGAGGACTTCGACGATCCCGAGCATCACATCCGGCACGATCTGTGCGGTGTCGACGTCCACGCCGTCCCAGCCCCACCGTCGTCGAGCGAAGCCGGCGAGCGACTCGGCGTATTCGCGTGCGCCGCCCGGGTATCCGGTGTCGCCGCGGTCGAGCGCCTCTCGCGCAGTGGCGGCGATCGGATCGGCGGGCATGACGTCCATCTCGGCCACCCACAACGGCAGGACATCCGACGGGTAGGCGCGCCATTTCATGCTGGTGCGCTGCCGCAACTGGTCGACGGTCAGCTGTTCGAGTGGGTTGTCGACGGTCGCCGAATCACTCCGGCTTCGCGGGCGAGCCGACGTCGACGCGGTGTCCGGTCTGATCCCCATGGTCGCCAGCGTAGTCCCGGCAGCGCAGACAACGCCTCAGACGGCGACCTCCGCGAATGCGCCCCGATACCGCGCGGCCGGGTGGGTGTCAGGGAGACGGTCGCGCCCAGTCAGTTTGCGGCGAGTGGTGCCGGGTGAATACTCGCCCTGGGCGAGGCCGCGCCGACGGAGGACTGGAAGGACGTGGTCGGCGAACTCGACATAGCTGCCGGGGATCGTCGCGTTGATGACGTTGATGCCGCCCACTCCGGCGTCGCGCCACTCGGCGAGCCGGTCGGCGATCTGCTCGGGAGTGCCGACGATGCGTCCGCTCCGGCTTCGCAACTCTGCCAGGTCGCGGACGGTGGGCTCGCGGTCGGGGACTGCTTCCCTTAGCCAGATCAGCGTGCTCTGTGTGCCCTCGGTGGTGATGTCTCCGACGGGCGTGTCCAGATCGTAGAAGCCAAGATCGGTACCGAGGCCACCGGCCGAGTGGGCGATGATCGTGTTCGGGTCGATCAACTCGTCCAACTCCCGCGCTTTGCGGTCCGCCTCTGCTTCCGTGCTGCCGACGACGAACGAGAGGCCTTGGAAGAAGGTGATGTCGTCGCGGTCGCGTCCGGCGGCCCCGGTGAGCCGTCGTGTGTCGTCGATCAACGCACGCGCCGCGTCGGGGGTCGGGGACTGGATGAACTGTGCCTCCGCGTTGCGGGCCGCGAAGCGTCGTCCCGTCGGCGAGGAGCCGGCTTGAAACAGGACCGGTGTCCGCTGAGGCGACGGAGCCACCAGGTGCGGACCTTCGACGCGGTACCGCTGGCCGTCGTGGTGAATCTTGTGGATTCGATCGAAGTCGGCGTGAATACCGCTCGCCTTGTCCTGTACGAGTGCGTCCTCGTCCCACGACCCCTCCCACAGTTTGTAGACGACGTCGACGTACTCCTCCGCCCACGCGTATCGGTCGTCATGCGCGGTGATCCCGTCGTACCCGAAGTTGCGCCACGCATTCGACGACAGACTTGTGACGATGTTCCAAGCGACCCGGCCCTTCGACGCGTGGTCGAGTGTCGACACCTTGCGTGCGAAGTCGAACGGATGCTCTTGCAGGATCGAGCTCGTGATCGCGATGCCGAGGTCGTTGGTGTGCGATGCCAGGGCGGACGCTATGACGAGAGGGTCGTTGCTCGGGATCTGTAACCCGGTGTCCACGAATTTGCGCCAGTCGCCCCGATAGTCGTCATAGAGGCCGACGACGTCGGCGAAGAAGATGAAGTCGAAACGTGCCTCCTCGAGACGTTTCGCTAGATCGATCCAGTGTTCCAGGGAGTTGAAGTCGGTCTGACGGGCGGTGGGATCGCGCCATGCGCCATGCAGGATGTGGGAGGTCGTGTTCATCACGAAGGCGGAGAAACGCAGCGGTTCAGGCATGGCGGCGACGTTACGACCACCGAGTCCGCGAACAACGTGTTGCGATCACCGTGACGTCAAATGCGCGCTTTCATCGCGTCGAGGCGACGTTGCGTGCACGGCGACGCTAACCGGTGACCTGGTGCATCGGGAGTCTCTACGGTTGGCCGACCGCCCGCCCCCGAGGAGTGAATGCTGTGTCCCGTCATGTCCACTGGCCGCCGACCCGAGTCGTCACGACCGTTGCCGTCGGTCTCGCGGTCTGCCTGTTGTCGTCCGCGTGCAGTGGCCCCGAGTCGGGCGACGGCCGGTCGCGCGGCGTCGCACCCGCCGACGGCGACTACGTGTCCGGTGGTGTCATCGAATACGGACACGAGCAGGAGCCGCCGTGCATCCACGGCGGGTGGGTGCAGAATGCGTACTTGGCACGCCAGTACCTCGACAATCTGGTATCGCTGGCCGACGACGGATCGGTCGTCCCGTGGCTGGCGACGAGTTGGGACGTCTCTGGGGACCGCCGCGACTATACGTTCCACTTGAAGCCGGGTGTTGAGTTCACCGACGGTACGCCACTCGATGCGGCCGCCGTCAAGACGAATTTCGACCGTTACCTCGATTCGGAGGAGCCGAATGGGACGGTGGTCGCCTACATCGGTGAGTACTACGAATCCGGTGAGGTACTCGACGATCACACGTATCGCATGCATCTGAAGTCTCCCTACGAGCCGCTGTTGACCGTGCTGACGCAGGGCTACTTCGGCATACAGTCGCCGACGGCGCTCGCCCGCGGAGCTGAGGCCAACTGTGCGCAGCCAGTCGGTTCAGGTCCGTTCATCATCGAACGCTGGGACCGCAACCGCAGCATCACATTCGTACGGAACCCGCACTACGACTCGGCTCCGGCGAACGCCAGGCACCAGGGGCCTGCGTACGTCGACAAGGTGATCTGGAAGTTCCTCAAAGACCCGGTACTCCGGTACGGCTCGCTGACGAGTGGTTCCTCGGACGTCGTCTACAACGTTCCGGCGATCAACTGGGCGGATGCGACGAGGAAGTTTCAGACAGATCAGTATGTGACGGCGGGTCGTCCGAATGCGCTGACACTCAACGTCTCCCACGCTCCGTTTGATGACGAACGAGTTCGGCGGGCATTAGCTTTCGCGACCGACCCGCGCAGGGCCGTCGAGACCGCCTACCTCGGTGTGGTGCCCTATAACGCGAACGGTGCGCTGAGCCAGAGCACTCCTGATCACGATCCCGAATCGGGCGACTATCCGCACGATACGGCGCGAGCGTCGGCGTTCCTGGACCAGGCGGGTTGGACGGGACGTGACGCAGACGGTGTCCGCACCAAGCGCGGGCAGCGGCTCACCGCTCGTGTCGTGTACCCGGCGGGATCGGTCATCGGGGCGGAGGGTGCGTCAGTCCTGCAGACTGTCGCCGCCCAGGCGAAGGACGTCGGTTTCGACCTGACCCTCGATCCGGCCACCCAGAGCGCCTACTTCGGCGGGCAATACAACGAACCGGATACGTACGAGGCTTACGCCGGATACTGGACCAGCCCGACGCCCGGGCTGCTCTACATAAACTGGCGCCAGCGGCTTCCAGACAGTCCGAACCCGAACAACACCGCCTTCTACAACGACCCGCACCTGCAGGGCGTCATCGAGGCGGCGAACGAATCGGTCGACGCGACGCGCCGCCGCGAGCTGTACCGGCAGGCACAGCGGATCATCTCCGACCGTGCACTGACAATCGGCCTGTACACGCAGACCACATCCATCGCAGCATCCCCCGAGCTCCACGACGTGTGGATCGAGAAGTCTCAAGGCGAACCGGTGTTCGCCGATGCGAGGTTCGTCCGATGATCTTTGCCGAGAACTTTGCCGAGGCCATCGGCGAGACCATCGCCGACTCGGGACACGGCCCATCACCGACTTCTGCATCCACCGAATCTGGCGACACCGGGTATTCGTCCCATCGTCCGCGAGGCGTGCTCCGCTGGCTCGCGAAAGCGGCATCGGCGATCATCGTGCTGTTCGTGGCCGCATCGATCACCTTCCTGCTGCAGACCTTCGCGCCAGGAGACCGGGCAACTCTGCTCCTGAACCTCGCCGAGGGCACCGCGAAAGAACGGACCCCGGAGGAACTCGCGCCGGTGAACGCCGCGCACGGATTCGACGATTCGGTGTGGAAGCAGTATCTGCGCTACATCGGCGGTATAGCTCGCGGAGACTTGGGGACCTCCTACCAACTCCAGGAGCCGGTCACGTCGGTCATCACCGAACAAGTGGCGCCGACCCTCATCCTCACCGTTTCCGCGCTCGTCGTCGCATGGTTGTTCGTACTTGTTCTGACCACGCTGACGGCGGGACGACGTGGCGTGTGGGGTGCCATCGGGTCATTGATCGAGACGGTGAGCGCCGGATTGCCGCAGTACTGGGTCGGCTCTATCCTGCTCGTGGTCTTCGCCATCGGGGCCGGGTGGTTCCCGGTCGAGAGCGGGTCGGGCCTACCCGGACTTATCCTTCCCGTCTTGACCTTGGCAATACCACTCGCCGGGTTTCTCGGGCAGACAACGAGGGCCGAGTTCGAGCGCGCAATCGACCAGCCGTTCGTCTTGACCGCACGGAGCCGTGGCCTCAGCGATGTCGCAGTGCGGGCACGACATGTCCTGCGTCATTCCA
This sequence comes from Gordonia sp. (in: high G+C Gram-positive bacteria), assembly GCF_052106715.1. Classification (NCBI taxonomy): domain Bacteria; kingdom Bacillati; phylum Actinomycetota; class Actinomycetes; order Mycobacteriales; family Gordoniaceae; genus Gordonia; species Gordonia sp. (in: high G+C Gram-positive bacteria). Next base: position 97,514 of record NZ_JBQEDL010000005.1, on the reverse strand, counting down.
TCCTGCCTGCGGTCACGGTGTCCGGGTGGGCGTTGGGAGCACTGCTCTCCGGTGCGGTGATCGCCGAGACCGTGTTCGCTCGCGCCGGAATCGGTCAGACGCTCGTATCGGCGGCGTCCGCTCGGGATGTTCCACTCGTGAGCGGAATCGTCATCTTCGTGGCAGTCGTCTACATCGTCGCCAACTTGGTGGTGGACGCGCTGTACACACTCATCGACCCACGGATCGAGGTTCCATGACCGACACCGTTTCCCTGCCGGAGGCCCTTCGAACGCGGAATCCACTTCCCGCGGTCGAGCGCCGCAGTCTTCGCATACCGCCTGGTCTCGCCGCCGCCCTCGTCGTCATCGTCCTTCTGCTCGTCGCGATCATCGCGCCGACACTGCTCGCACCGCAGGACCCGCTCGCGATCGACTTGGACGAGGTCCTGGCCCCGCCGAGCCTCGCTCACCCGTTCGGCACCGACCTCAACGGGCGCGATCTGTTCAGTCGAGTCGTCGCCGGGACCCGGCAGTCCCTCGGAATCGGGTTCGGCGCGGTCACGGTCGCGGCGCTCATCGCCGTGTCCCTGGGGATCGTCGCAGGCCTGTCCAGCCGGGTCGCGGGCATGCTGGCCAACCGGTGGATAGAGGTCCTGTTCGCCTTCCCGACGATCCTCCTCGGGTTGCTGCTGGTGTCAGTCTTCGGCCCAGGGGCGACGACGCTGATCTTCGCGGTCGGCATCGGGATCGCGCCCGGTTACGCGCGCATAGTCCGAGGCCAGGTCCTCGCCGTCCGGACTGCACCGTACGTCGAGGCGGCCACGGCGCTTGGACACTCGAGAACTCGAATCCTGTTGCAGCACATCGCGCCGAACTCGCTGCGTCCGCTGATCGTCACGGTGACCCTCGGCGTCGGTCAATCGATCATCTGGGCGTCTGGCCTCGCCTATCTTGGGCTCGGCGTACCGCCGCCCGCTGCGGAATGGGGAGCGCTTCTCGACTCGGGCCGCACGTATATCACGGTCGCCTGGTGGCTGGAGATCCTCCCGGGACTCGTCATCGTGATCGTCGCCCTCGCTTTCACCACCGTGGGGCGTCACCTCGGCGCCCGAATGGAAGGAACTCGCCGATGAGTATCGATGTCAATCCCAGGGCCGCCGCCCAATCGGTACCCGATGCCCGACCTCTCGCCGAGGTCTCCGATCTGCATGTGTCGTTCAACGGCACCGAAGTCGTCAAAGGAGTGTCGTTCACCGTCGAGCCAGGACGGTGCCTCGCGATCGTCGGAGAGTCGGGATCGGGCAAATCGGTGACGGCGCGCACACTCGTCGGACTGGCGGGAAACGCCGCTGAGATCACCGCAGGCAGAGTCGAGTTCGACGGGCGATCACTCTTGGGACTGGGAGACCGCCAGTGGCGCAGCCTGCGTGGCCGCGAGATCGGTTTCGTTCTCCAAGATGCGCTCGTGTCTCTCGACCCGCTGCGCCCGGTGGGTCGCGAGATCGGTGAGTCGTTGGACACGCACAGACGGCGACGGCTCGGTCGATCCGCGCGGGCCGACCGGGCGGGAGAGGTCGTCGGCCTGCTCGACCTTGTCGGCGTCCCCGAACCCGATGTGCGGGCGCGACAACGTCCGCACGAACTGTCCGGAGGTCTCCGGCAGCGCGCGCTCATCGCATCAGGCCTCGCGAACGACCCTCGCCTTCTGATCGCTGACGAACCGACGACCGCTCTCGACGCCACTGTGCAATCGCAGATCCTGGACGTGCTCGGCGACGCCAAGCAGCGCGGCAACGGTCTGATTCTCATCTCGCACGACCTCGCGGTCGTCGGTCGACTCGCCGACACCGTCGCCGTGATGCGTGCCGGGGAGATCGTCGAGTACGGGCCCGCTCGGCAGATACTGACCGCGCCGACGCACGAGTACACCGAGGGGCTGCTGTCGTCGGTCCCGTCACGTGCGTCCAAAGGCACGCTGCTCACAACCGGGGCCCGGCTGCCCGAGAGGAGTCTCGACAACGTCGCACCTCCTGCTGTCCGCGTGCGCGACCTGCGAAAGTCATTCTCGGGCAAGAACGCCACGAGCAAGGCGGCGGTGCGGGGAGTGAGTTTCGACCTGCGGCCGGGCCAGACTCTCGGCATCGTCGGCGAATCGGGATCGGGCAAGACGACGACCGCCCGCATGGTCCTCGGATTGACCGAACCGGACTCAGGGACTGTGGAACTCGGCGGCCGTCCGTGGAGCGCGTCGACCGCCGCCGAGCGACGGTCTCGTCGGAGGGATATATCGGTCATCTACCAGGATCCGTTGAGTTCATTCGATCCGCGGTGGACGGTCGAGCACATCGTCGCCGATGCATTGCGCGGTACCGGTGTACGCGGCGCGGCTCTCGACGAACGGATCGGACGGCTGCTCGATCACGTAGGGTTGTCCGACGGCTTCCGCACTCGACACCCGCTGCGGCTGTCGGGCGGGCAACGGCAACGCGTCGCGATCGCGCGGGCGCTGGCGCCGAATCCGTCGGTGATCGTCTGTGACGAACCGGTCTCAGCTCTCGACGTCTCGATCCAGGCGCGCATCCTCGATCTTCTGGCGACCTTGCAGGCCGAGAGCGGCCTCGCCCTTCTGTTCATCTCTCACGACCTCGGCGTCATCCACCACATCAGTGACGACATCCTGGTGATGCGTGACGGCGAAGTCGTCGAGCACGGGCGCGCGGATGACGTGTTCGAGCGTCCCCGCCACGCATATACGAGGGAGTTGTTGGCCGCCGTACCTCGGATCGATCAGAAGTAGCCGTTGGCCGGGAGCGGCCGTCCGGTGAGGACGTCCGCCCCGACCGCCTGCGCTTTGAGCCTCGCTGGATTATGCAGGGTGATGGTCCGGATGTTCCGCCAGTGGCGGTCGAGGTCCTTGGCGCGGCTCGACGCAGATGCGCCGCCGACCTCGAACAGTACGGTTGCGGCGCGCGTACCGAGGTCGTCGAGTACGACTTTCGTCTTCGACACCGCCACGGCGGCCTCGTGAGCAAGTCGTGCGTCCGGCACACCGTGCACCGCGGAGTCGGCGGCCGCATCGAGCGTCTCGGCCGCGACGAGAACGGTGGCCTCGGCGACGAAGGCAAAAGACGCGAGTTCGCCGACCACCTGCTGCAGAGTCGGATCGTCGACGGGATCGGGGGAGTTCGCGTGCGAGAAGGTGCGCGTGCGTGAAGTGACGAGGGCCTTGGCGTCGGACACCACAGTGCGCAGAATGCCCGCGACGATGGCGTGCAGATACAACTGGACGAACGCACCGTGCGTCGAAGGCGGGCGATGGTCGCTGTCGGCGCGCCGCACGATCTCGTCCGGGCGCACGAGTACGTCGGTGAACAGTGTCGTCCCCGACCCGGTGCGCCGCTGTCCGAAACCGTCCCAGTCGTCGAGGATCTGTACCCCCGCCCGATCGGTGGGCACAACCACCGCAGTCGGGGTCGCGCCATCGGCCGCCCAGACGCAGACGAAATCGGCGAACAGCGTTCCGGTCGTGTAGAACTTCTCCCCGTTGAGACGGTAGCTGTCGCCATCCTGGGTGAGGGTCGTAGAGAAGTCCTGACTTCCCGCGGGACGTCCTCCTCGCTCACTCGTCGCGTTGCCGAAGACGTTCCCGTCGGCAACGAGGCGTAGGAGACGGTCGGCAGTCGGCCCGCTCTCGGACAGGAAGTCCTCGGTCAACCAGAAATGTGTCCGGTAGATGTGGGCGACAGTCGGGTCGGCTTCGGCGACATCGATGATCGCCGCGAACAACTCGCGCAGACTCGATCCGGCGCCGCCCCGTTCGACGGGCAGACGGAGCCGTCCGAACCCCGCGGCGGCCACGGCGCGGACTTGCTCGAACGGGTTGACGTCTGCGATCTCACGGTCGACCGCGCCACGCGCCAGGTCGGCGAGAATCTCGGAGAAGGCTGTCGGGGCGACGCTGTCGACGCTGGTCACGAGGGATCTCCTTATCGGTCGGGTCGAGACGGTTTAACCGCAGCCCGACCGTACGATCTCCATGTGGAGCCGTGAAGGCATTGAGGCGACGTGGGTTAAACGGGTACCACTGGACGGCGGCGTCCGCCTGCGGCGTGGAGGCGCCGGTACTCATGAGCCAGCGTGCTGAGCCATTGTTCTTCGCAGTTCCGGTCCGCGAGGACGAGGCCGCTCCGATCCATCCGTTCCGCCACAGTCGAGACGGTGACAGAGTCCGCCGTGTCGAGGGCGTACTGCACTTGCTGTGCCACTCGGGCGGCGCTCCCGTTCGCTTCCCGCATGTCGGTCGTCTCGTCGGGGAAACGGTGCGACAGGGCGAGGAGCCCGTCTCGGATGTCGACCATTCGGCGATAGACGAGGTAGTTGACATCTCGAATGCCCGTGCCCGGGGTGTGTGTCGTCGACACGAACGGTCGCAGGTCGAGCCATAGAGGCTCGAGCCGCCGGTAGAGGCGACGCGCGCGCCACTTGGTGCGGACACGGACTATTTCGGGGACCACCATCGGCATCGTCAGACCGATCATCATCAACACGGTTCCGGTCCCGGTCATCATCGGACTGGCGACCGGCCACGAGTGGAGGAGATCCAACCCGACCCGATCTCCTGCGATGGACACCGCGCGGTGCACCGTGAACGAGAGATAGCAGCAGGCTCCGGTCGCGGTCGTCGCCATGGCGACCCGGAAGACGGTAAGTCTCGTCAGGCGCGCGAACCGGATGCAGCACAGCGCGACCGCGATGAGTGCGGCGGCAACCATCAGGTGGTACACGAGCATCAGAGCGGCGGCCGCTCCACTGTCGCCCGCGTGCTCGTCCGAGAATCCGCGAGCCGTCTCGGGCACCGAGAGAACCGACCACAGTGTGACGCTGATCGCGAGCGCCGCGAGGACGATCAGTCGGCAGTAGCGGATCACCGTCCTCGCCCGCTCGGGTCGAAGGCTCCAATGCGCGACCGCCGTCAGGATCAGTGCACTCCATACGATCATCGTCGAGTTGATCAACAGTCGCGCCAGGTTCGTCGTCGACGAGAAGTGGTTGACCGCGTGGTACACGTGCGGCGCGCCGGCGAGGGAGGCGATGCCGCGTGCGATGAAGGCCGCCAGAATCGCGGTGATCGCTGGATCTCGGGGGCGGTCCCGTTGCCAGGAGAGGCAGTACAGAGAACTCAACCAGCATGCCGCGGCGGGTAGAAGGAATCCGGTCGTAACGTCTGCGTGCACGTCGGTCTATCCCTCCAGCAGCCCGAACGAACGCATCACCTGGAGAAGCTTGTGGTCAGGCGTCGCGTCGGCCCGCGTCGGTCGGGCCGGCTCCGATATGAACATCCCCAGTAGCGACGCCATCAGCTCGGCTTCCTCCTCGTCGGCGTCGGAGGAGTGAGAGTCGATGGCCGCCGACCGCCCCAGCGCGTTGGTCGACTCGTCCCGTCCGATCTGGCCTCGGTGGCCGCACAGTTGGTGGCTGAGTTCATGCAATGCGATGTGATCGCGATGGAATTGCGAGGTCTCCGATTCGTAGACGATGTAGTCGACGGTGTCGGTGCGGACCAGTAGACCGTGCATGTGGCGGTGTCCCAACCGCATCGGCGACATGACGATCTGCCTTCCGATGTGCGCGCTCACCTTCTCGCAGATCTCGTCCACACTCGAGCACCGCCACAACCCGGCGTCGGTCAACGTTCGCCGGCACGCCTGATACAGGTCTCCGTCGGGTAGGTGGTAGTTGGTGGTTCTCGTGCGTCGTCGAAGTCGCCGCACGTCACTGCTCGGGATGCTGCCGGGATGGGGAGTTCAAGGCGTCGCTGACCTCGGGAAGCCCCTGGAGACGTCGGACGTGATCGAGGACCGCGGCGACGGTGAGCAGGCTCTCGTTGTCGAGGCCGACGGCGCGGGTCGCGATCGAACGCACGCCGAGGTCGTCCATCTGGTCGGCATTCAAGATGTGCCCGGCGTCCTCGACATCCATCAGATCGGTGACCGGCACGCCGAAATGGCGTGCCAGAGCAACCTGCAGTTCCATGGACGGTCGGGACCGCTTCCCTGTGCGTAGTGCGGACAGGTACGCGCCGCTGACCCGGAGTTCGGGGTCGTCGGCCTTCAGTGCAGCGGCCAACTGCTCATTGGTCATCGTCCCGTCTCTCGCGGTCTTTCGGCGAATCAGTAGATTCAACTGTTCGGCGAATCCCTTCTTTGCTTGCGGAGAGCCACCCTCGATCATGGTTGTCAGTATGCTCCTCGTTTGGTGTGTCAGCAATAGGAAACCTTGTGAAAACACGGCGTTCACCTGCAGTTTCTGTGCTTCGGGTCACGTTGACGCTCTCCTCCGGATGCAGATAGCGTCAGAGTCGAATTCAACTGATAGTTGAATTCGTCACGCAGACGTCGCCGGACACCTCAGCCGGCTCGGGCCGCCCGACCGAATTCGTGTGGGCGGCGAACTGAACTCGATTCGGACGGATAACAGCCTGATGCTCGTTTCAATTCCAGCCATGATGATGCGCGGTGGGACCTCGCGCGGGATGTACTTTGTGAAGTCGGAACTGGCCAGTCCCGGTGTGGAACTCGACAGGGTCCTGCCCGCACTGATGGGCTCGCCCGGGCCGGGCCAGATAGACGGACTCGGCGGCGGGTCGACGACGACCAGCAAAGTCGCGGTCGTCAGTCGGTCCGCCGATCCGAACGTCGACGTCGACTATCTGTTCGCCCAGGTGGACCCGCTGTCCGGGCGGGTCGACTGGCGGCCCACGTGTGGAAACGTGCTGGCCGGTGTCGCGCCGTTCGCCATCGAACGCGGGATGGTCGTCGCCGGTCCGGAACGGACACGCGTCCGGGTGCGTCTGGTCAATACCAACGCTCACGCGGTGTGCACGGTGCCCACCCCGGGCGGCTCGATTCGGTACGACTTCGACGAATCCGCTGTCACGGCCATCCATCCATCCGTGCCCGTGCGAGTCGAGTTCCGGGGCTTCATCGGCGGTTCCACCGGGGCGTTGCTTCCGACCGGCAACGCATGCGACACCGTCGACGGAGTCGAGTTCAGCGCGGTCGACGCGGGAGTGTGCGCGGTGATCGTGCGCGCAGCCGACGTCGGACTGCAAGGCGACGAGCCCCAGGCCGAGATCAATGCGAACCCGATTCTGCTGCAGCGTATTGCCAATATTCGCGCGAAAGCAGCCGAACTGATGGGGATGGGCGATGTCTGCGACTCCGTTCTCCCGAAGGTGATGGTGACCTCGGTCGGTTCTACGGACCATGCGGACATTACTTCCCGCTACTTCGTCCCCGCCACCTGTCATCCGGCGCACGCGGTGTCCGGAGGGGTGTGCCTGGCGACGGCCGCACGAACCCCGGGCACAGTGGTCGCGTCCCAGATCGGCGATTGTCGGAACGAGTCCGGTGACTTCACTGTTGCGCATCCGTCCGGCAAGCTGTGTCTCAAAGTCGCCGGAGCCGGCACGGAGACCAGCGTGACGATCGATCGGACGGCGCGGAAGCTGTTCGACGGGCAGGTGTTCGCTTCCTTGCACGAGGTGGCGTGTTGAGAATGGCGTTCGCTGATCACCGGCGGGAGATCGACTGCGCGGCCGTTGTCCGCTGGCTGGTGTGTGTGACCGGCACCGCCATCATCGGTGAGGTGCTGTCGGCTGTCCACTGCCCGGCCGCATGGCTGATCGCCGGACTCGTCGTGTCGGCAGCGACTGCATTGGCATCCGGGCATGAGCTCACCCCGCATCGCCACCTGCTTCGGCCCGCACAGGGAACCATCGGAGTAGTGGCCGCCGCGCCTCTGGCGATGATCTCCGGAGGGGAACTGATCGGAAACCTCGGCGTTTCGCTGGGCACCGCGTTCGCGACTCTGGTCCTCTGCCTGTTCAGTGCGTTCATCCTGTACCGGATGGCACGGGAGATGGACCCGCCGACCGCCGTCCTGTCCACCCTCGCTGGAGGTGCCAGCGGAATATCCACGATGGCTCCAGAGCTGGGCGTCGATCATCGGTACGTGTCGATGTCCCAGTACTTCAGACTGGTGATAGTGACCTTGACTCTGCCTGCCCTGCTGGTCGTCGCAGGAGGCCACGAGGGGACGTCGCACGCCGACGATGCGAGTCTCACGCCATTCACGGCGCTACTGCTGGTCGTGCTGATCGTCGGCGTCGGGCACGTCGGCAAATGGTTACACCTGCCCTCGCCATTTCTCCTCGCGCCGCTGATCGTGACTCTCGTGCTCGGCGTATTCAGCGATGTGACACCTGTCCCGACCGGCGCAGTGACCGCGCTGGCGTACGTGGTGATCGGGTGGCAGGCGGGAGGGTCCCTCTCTCGCGCGAGCGTTCGCGCCTTCGGACGACTGCTCCCGGTGACTCTCAGTATTATCGCCCTGACGATCCTCGGATGCCTCGCGATGGCGTGGGCGATGTCCGCGACGATGTCACTCTCGTTCAGCGATGCGTACCTGGCCACGACGCCCGGTGGCATCTATGCCGCGCTGGCGGTGGCGCAGAGCGCCGGAGCCGGACCGATCGTCACCACTGCGCAGGTCGTTCGCCTCATCGTCATGCTGATCACGGCGATCGCCGTCGCCAGGTACTTCGCCCGGAAGCACGCAAAGGACGTCGACTCTGTCGCGTCGGCGGCGGTGTCGGAACGCCTCGTGCGATGAGCTGATCGCGGTGCGGTCCGGTCCGCTGCCGCGACCCGCACCTGTTAGCCGCGATGGACTGTGCGGTCCGCGAAGTCTCGGTACTCTCCAATCCGTAGTCTCGAACGCGTGCACATCCCCGCCGCGTTGGACGAGCAGCGTCGCCTCGGCGATGACTGGGCGCACTGGCTCGATCGGCTCCCTCGCCTGTGCGACGATCTCCTCGACGAGTGGCGACTGACACCGACGGGTGATCCGATGCACGGGTTCGCCTCCGTCGTCGTTCCGGTCCGAGGCGCTGACGGTGCGGCGGTTCTCAAGGTCGGGTTCGACGGTTCGCCCGAGACAGCTCAGGAACATCTCGCTCTCCAACACTGGGCGGGCGACGGGGCGGTCACGATGTTCCGGGCCGATCCCCGTCGCCGGGCTCTGCTGCTCGAGCGGCTTCACAGCCAGAATCTGACGCAGGAGTGGGACCTGCAGGCGTGTGAGATCGTCGCAGACCTGTACGGGCGCCTGCATCGTCAGGCTCCGCCTCGGCTGGCGCCGCTCTCCGGATTCCTGAGGCCGTGGCTCGACGCCCTCGAACGTGATGCCGCCGACGTTCCGATGCCGCCGCGACTGGTCGCGCACGCACTGGCGCGGGGGCGTGCCTTCGCCGACGACATGGCGTGCGACGGCGTGATGATCCACGGCGATCTGCACTACGAGAACGTCCTCGCCGCCGACCGCGAACCGTGGCTGGCGATCGACCCGCAGCCGATGTCCGGCGACCCGCACTACGAGATCGCTCCGCTCCTGTGGAACAGGTGGGACGAGATGTCGGGCTACCTGCGCGAATCGATCCAGCGACGCTTCTACACCACGGTCGAGGCCGCGGGCTTGGACGACGAACGCGCCCGCGACTGGGTCATCGTCCGCATGGTCCTCAATGCACACTGGACCGTCGTCGACGCCAAACGCTTGCATCATTCGCTCACCGACGCTGACCGGACATGGATCACCACCTGCATCAGCGTCGCAAAGGCGGTACAGCGGTAGAGGATCGTTTTACCTTCCGGTTGGTAAAGTTGATGCATGACTGCCGACACCAAGGAACGCATACTGCGCGGCGCGAGTGAGTTGGCGGCCGAGAACGACTCGATCCAGGGAGTGACGATCTCGTTGGAGTCGGTCGCTCGGCAAGCGGGACTGACTAAACCCGGCCTCATGTATCACTTCCCGACCAAGGAAGCGCTCATGATCGGCCTCGTGGAGTACGCGGCGCGACGCTGGCACGATCTGTTGCGCGAGCACTGCGACGCCGAGCCCGAGACCCTCACGGCCTTCGAGCGCACTCGCGCCTATGTGACCGTGTGGACCACCGCCGAGGTCTCGCGTGCCGACTACTGGATCTTCACCGATGCGCAGTACCACCCACGACTGGCACAGGAGTGGCGCCGCAAACTCAGCCCGTGGAACGACGTCGAAGGACTGCCGGGTGAGGTGAAATCGCTGCTGACCGCCGCGCGATTCTGCGCCGACGGCGCCTGGATGTCCGAGGCGACCGGCGTATTCCGTGCCGACGACCTCGCTGCCGTCCGCCTGCATGCTCTCGGTCTCGTCGACGCCGCCGAGGGACTCTCATGAGTGCACGAGGACTCCTCGCGGGCGCGATCGTCGCCGAAGTGGCCGCGACCCTGGCTCTGCGTGCGAGCGTCGATCATGTGGCGTGGACCATCGCGGTCGTCGCGGGCTACGTCGCAGCGTTCATCCTTCTCGGACTCACCCTGCGAGCCGGGATGGCCATCGGAGCCGTCTACGGGATCTGGGGTGCGTGCGGTGTCTGCCTCGTCGCAGTCCTTGGCATCCTCGTGTTCAACGAGACCCTCAGCGGTGCGGCGCTAGCCGGGATCGGGTTGATCGTGGTCGGGGTGCTCCTCATCGAGACTGATCCGCGGCGATCGGAGCCCGGTGTGCCCGAAGAGGTGGGCCTGTGACGTGGCTGTGGCTCGCGGCGGCCATCGTCAGTGAGGTCGCGGCGACGCTCAGCCTGCGCGCGTCCGACGGTCTCCGCCGACGTCGCTGGTTGATCCTTGTCGTCATCGGCTACGTCGCTGCATTCGGATCTCTCGCGATGTCCCTGTCGGCGGGCATGGCGATCGGCGTCGCCTACGGCGTGTGGACGGCCACCGGGATCGTGCTCGTCGCACTGTTGGCGCGGGCGATCTGGCGCGACCCGATCACCCCGCGGATGCTCCTCGGCATGGCGGTCATCATCGCCGGTGTGCTGCTCGTCGAACTCGGGTAGCGACTAGCGGCGACGGAAGTCGATCGGGAGGCCGTCGGCGGGGGTGGGGCCCGTGCCGTACTCGAGGTCGAGCCGGTAGTCGTCGGGGACGGACCACTCGAAGGCGAGCAGCAACTGGTGCATGATCGCCTTGACCTCCATCCCGCCGAAGTACAGGCCGATGCACTTGTGTGCGCCGCCGCCGAACGGCGACCATGCGAATCGGTGCACCTTGTCTTCACGCCGTTCCGGGGAGAACCTTTCAGGGTCGAACTTCGTCGGCTCGGGCCACCACTCCTCGCGCAGCATCGTGGCCCACGGGTGGATCGAGATCAGTGTGTCGGCCGGGATGTAGTGGCCGAGGATCTCGGTGTCCTCGATCGTCTTGCGGAACAGCATGCCGACCGGGGCGTTGAGTCGCAGGGTCTCTTTGAACGCCATATCCAGGCTCGGCAGTGCGTCCTGGTCCTCGTAGGCGAGCGTCGGCTTCCCGAGCGCAAGTGACTCCTTGCGCAGGCGCTCCTGCCATTCGGGGTTGCGCCCCAGGTAGTGGGTCAGCATCGACAACGCGATGGTGCTCGTATCGTGGGCCGCCATCATCACGAAGATCATGTGGTTGACGATGTCCTCGTCGTCGAACGTGTTGCCCTCGTCGTCTTCGCTGTTACACAGGACGGAGAACAGGTCGTCGCCGTCGCTGCCGCGTCGCGCCGGGATCTCCGAACGGAAGTACTCCTGGAGTAGTTCGCGTCCGCGCAGCCCGCGTGCCCATGTGAAGTTCGCGACGTCCTGTCGGATGATGGCCTGCCCGCCGTGGACCGCGGCCTCGAACGCGTCCTCGAGCTTGTGGTTCTCCGACTCGGACAGCGACGATCCGAGGAACACTTCGGACGCGAGAGACAGCAGAAGCTTCTTGGTGGTCGAGTACATCGCAAAGCCGTCGCCGACCTCCCACGTCGCGAGCGACTTCTCGATGAACGGATTCATCAGGTCGAGGTATCCGATGAGGCGGTTCTTGGCGAACGCCTGCTGCATGATGCGTCGGTGATGCATGTGCTCGGGCTGATCCATCAGCATGATTCCGCGGTGGAAGAACGGCCCGATCATCACCTCCCAGCCACGTTCGCTGGAGAACGCCTTCGTCTTGTTCATCCACGCGACTTCGACGGCATCGGGGCCGATGAGCGTCACCAGTTCGATGTTGAGCATGCGCGTCCACGAGACCGGTCCGAACTCTTCGAACTGCTCCATCGCCTTCGTCAACGGATCGCTGAGGAAATCGAACGTCGCGCCGATGAACGGTGCCCCGGCGGTGCCCATGACCGGCTTGAGTCCCGAACCTGCGGGTGGTTCGGCCAGTGGGGTCGGGGGGCTCGGGTAGGCGGCCGCCGCTCTGGCCAGCGCCGACTGCACCGTCTTGGTCGCTGTCCTGGTCAATTCTGTCTTGGTGGGCATCGACATCGCTGCCTCCGAACCTGTTTCGCCGAGTTGGTCCTTGGAACGTAACTAAAGTTACGTTCCAAGTCCAGGGAACGGCGGAACTCGCCTACCCTTCGGGAATCTCGCCCTTCCGATACCCGGGCAGGCGAGAGGCCGGGATGATCGCCGTCGCGCTGATACCGGCGAGGATCAGCAGCCCGTACTTCAACGTCGAGAGTCGTGAGTCCTCGTTGACCTCGATCGCAGCGTCGATCTGTTGAGGGCTGGCCGTCGTCTGCGTTGAGAGGGTCTCGCGCAGACCGTCGTTGCTGACGAAGTTGACGTTGTCGAGGTCCACCTGCGAGACGAGGTCGTCCGGCAGTTCGGGGTGCGAAGCGACCGACGAGGCGACGGCGAACCCGAGGATCGACACCAGGAGCGCGCCGATCGTCGCCGTTCCGACCGCCGACGCCAGGTTCTGGGTGGTGCCTCGGATCGATCCGACGTCGCCCGCGCGTGCCTTCGGCGCCGACGTGACGAGCACGTTGAACACGAGAGTGACCAGAGCGCCTTGACCGATGCCGAACACGATCAGGCCGATGATGGTCGACATCGTCTGCCAGTTGTTCGTCACGACGAACGCCAGCCACACCAGCGCGATGGTCGTGAGGATGAATGCGGCCGTGCCGATGATGCGCGGACTGTAGGTCTTGTAGACCCGGACCACGAGCATCGCCGTCACGAACACCGTCAAGTTGAACGGAATCATCGCCAGCGAGGTGTCGAACGGACTGCGACCCTGCACGATCTGGATGTACAGCGGCACAGTGAAATTGAGGGCCGCCTCCATCGCGACGACGATGAACATCGCGTAGACGGCTGCGCGTTCACGGGAACTGCCGAGGACAGACAGGTCCACCAGCGGGACCCGGCCGCTGCGCTGTCGCCGTCGCGTCCACAGGAAGAACGCCTGGCCGATGACCAGTCCGACGATGATGAGGACCGGGGCCGGGGAGACCCCCACGAGGTCGAACGGCGCGGCGTCGTCGGCGAAGAACACGCCCCACGCGTTCAGGTTGTTGAAGCCGACGGTCAACAAGACGACGGCGATACCGATCAGGACGGCGGCCACCACGTCGATGTCGATGCTGCGGTCACCGGTGTCGGGCCGCAACGTGAAGCTCAATGCGAACACGATCACCGCGAAGACCAAGACGATCATGAACACCGGGCGCCAGCCGACCAGGGAGCCGAGCGCGCCGCCGAGGAAGAACGCCGACATACCCGAGATGGCGCGCGCCGAGCCGAGTGACCCGACCGCGCTGGCCTGCTGGTCGCCCTTGTAGTTCTCGGCGATCAACGCGACGAGAGCGGGCACGATGAAGGCCGCGGACGCCCCGGCCACGGCTTGGCCCGCGATGGCCCACGTCACCGATTGTGAGACGATCATCAGCACCGACGAGCACGCGAATGTGAAGACGACGATCCGGAAGATCTTCACCCAGCCGACGCGTTGGCCGAGCTTGCCACCCAGCATGACCAGGGCGGCGACCGCGATGCCGTACGCGACGATCGTCGTGCTGACCGCCGTCGGCGCGACGTCGAAGTCGTCGACCATGCCGCCGATCGAGACCGGCAGTGCCGCGACGTTGAACGACATCAAGACCTGGGCGAAGAAGAAGCAGACGAGGGGGAGCCACGAGGAGCGCTCCGAGGTCTCGGGCGGGCGCGCTTGATCGGTGGTCATTGGTCGTCTCCGTTCGACCGGGCACTGTCGACGTTCGAGGCGAAGACATTGAGTCCAAGCGCTCGCGAGAGGTGGGCCGTTGCCTGCTGTCCGCGGATGCTGTTGCCCGCCGAGTCGAGGAGAGGGGAGAAGGTTCCGATGGCGCCCTTGCCCGGTGCGATGGCGACGATGCCCCCGGAGACTCCGGACTTCGCGGGCAGCCCGACCTCGAACAGCCAGTCGCCCGAACGCTCGTACAGCCCGGTGGAGGCCAGCACGGCGAGTGTGTCACGGCAGACGTCGGGGGAGACGACGCGCGCGCCCGTCACCGGGTTGATCCCGCCTGCCGACAGCGTCGCCCCCATCACCGCGAGGTCGCGGGTGGTGACCAGCAGCGAGCACTGGCGCGTGTAGACGTCGACGGCGTCCATCGGGTCGCCGGTGATCTGGTGGTAGCTCTCCAGAAGACGGGCCAGGGCCTTGTTGCGCTGGTTGTTCGCGATCTCCGAGCGATAGACGGCGCCGTCGAGCTCGATCGAGCGCCCGGCGAACCGGGACATGCCGGTGCGGATGTTCTCCCACTGCTCGACGGACGTGTCACCCGGCATGAACGATGTCGTCGCGATTGCACCGGCGTTCACCATCGGGTTCATCGGGTGGCCGTCGTTGAGCTCGATAGCCATCACCGAGTTGAACGAGAGACCCGTGTTGTTCACGCCGATATGCTCGCGGACCACGTTGTGTCCGAGGGCCTCGCCGACGAGTGCGTAGACGAAGGCCTTCGAGATCGACTGGATCGAGAACGCGACGTCGGCGTCGCCCGCGCTGTAGAGACCACCGGACGCGTCGGCGACGGTGATTCCGAACAGCGATGGGTCAGCGTTGGCCAGCTGTGGAATGTAGTCGGCGACCTGCCCGCCCTCATGCTCGGAGTAGCTCTCGTGCGCGTACTCCACGATGGTCTTGATCCGGTCGCCGGCAGGCATGTTTCCGGTCGAGACCCGTTGGGGCACTGGCTCGATGGCGGCGGCGTCGAGCGGTGGTAGATCAGGCCCTGTCATCACTCAAGGGAAACACACGTCGAGCCGCTTCGTTCGGTCACCGAGACTTCTGTCCGGCGCGTCAGTGCATGGTCGTCTCGACGGCCTGTTCGACGTCGTCGGTTCGCTGCGGTCGACGCACCAGAAGCGACAGGACGACGGCGAGGACCGCGAAGCCCGCTCCCCAGTAGAAGGCTTGGTGAATGCCGTGCGCTTGAGCCTGGACGGGGTCGACGCCGTCATTGATCTCGGCCGTCATTCCCCGCGTCATCACCGTGATGAACAGTGCGGTGCCCGCGGCTCCGGCGAGTTGCTGCAGGGTGTTCTGGATGGCGCTCGCATGCGAATACATCATGGGCGGCACCGAACCGAGTGCAGACGTCATCAGCGGAGTCATCATCGAACCGAGCCCCAGGCTCAGAAGCACGTGGATGCCGACGACCTTCCACTCCTGGTTGGTGAACATCGCGAACTCGGACGTCGCGGGCTCGGCGTTGAGCGTGGTCAGCAGGATCAGAGCGATGGTCACCAGAATCGCGCCGGGTGTGACGAGCGGCCGCGGACCGACCTTGTCGTAGAGCGCGCCGATGAAGGGAGCGATCAGTCCCATCACAAGACCGCCGGGCAGCAGAACCAGGCCGGTCTCCATGGTGCTCGCGTGCCACACGTTCTGCATGAACAGCGGCAACAGCATGATCGCGCCGAACAACGCCGCCATCGCGACCAACAGAATGATGATGCCGACGGTGAAGGTGCGGGTCTTGAACGGGCGGAGGTCCAGGAGCGCGGATTCGGTGGCCTGCAGGCTGATCTGGCGCCAGACGAACAGTGCGAGGCCGGCGACGCCGATGACGATCGGGACCCACGGCGGCACCGCGGTGTCGCCGGTCGCGGCCTCGCCGATGCTGTTGAGCCCGTAGATGAGGCCGGCGAACGCGATCACCGACAGCAAGACGGAGGCGAAGTCGAACGGTGCCTTGCGTGGAGTCGTGATGTTGCGGACCAACACGATTCCCAGGAGCAGTGCGACGACGGCGATCGGCAGCATGAAGTAGAACATCCACCGCCAGTCGAGGTGGTCGAGGATCGCTCCGGAGATCGTCGGACCGATCGCAGGCGCGACCGCGATGACGATCGAGATGAACCCCATCACGGTTCCGCGCCGATGCTCGGGGATGAAGGTCAGGACGGTCGTGATCATCAGCGGGATCATCACTGCGGTGCCCGACGCCTGGATGACGCGGCCGATCACGAGGATCCCGAAACCGGGGGATAGCGCGGCGAGAACGGTGCCCGCGGTGAACAACGACATCGCGGTTATGAACACCGCACGCGTCGAGAAGCGTTGCAGCAGAAAGCCGGTTGTCGGGATGACGACGGCCATCGTCAGCATGAACGCGGTGGTCAACCACTGTGCGGTGCTGGCGGTGATCTCCAGGTCCACCATCAGGACCGGGATGGCGACGCTCATGATCGTCTCGTTGAGGATCATCACGAACGTGGCGACCAACAGGAGCACGATGACGAGGTTCACCGATGCAGGCGGCGGTGCGGTGGGGGCCGCGGTCGAGTGTGCGGTGGAGTTTTCCTGGCTGGCCGCGTCGGGTGTGCGGTCGTCGAGACTCACGACGAGTCCTCTCGAATAGTTGTCTGCGTGCGGTGGCACGCGAGAAGCAGAAAGGGTTCCTGGAAAGAATCCATTGTTCGGACTACCAGTGTCAATCGGATTCTCCGGCGAGCGGCATGGCACGTCTGTGATGTGTCGAGGTCGCATCTGTGCCAGATCGGCGCGAGTCCCACATGCCCGGACTAACAATGGAAGCCGGGAGAAGCGTCGGCCGAATCGTGTCGGGTGGCGTGCGACGACACGCTGAGATAGGGAGTTTTGATTTCAATGCCAGAGAATTTCGACGGACAGGTCGTCTTGATCACCGGTGGTGCACGTGGCCAGGGACGGGCGCACGCGCTGGCGTTCGCCGCGCGGGGCGCCGACATCGTCCTGTGCGACCGCTGCGCGGACTCGGCTGCTGTCCGGTATCCGCTGGCGACCGAAGCCGATCTCGCCGAGACCGTCCGGATGGTCGAGTCCACCGGACGCCGATGCGTCTCGGCCGTCCTCGACACCGCCGACCGGACTGCGCTCGATGCACTCGTCGCCCGCGCCGAATCGGAGTTGGGCCGTATCGACACCGCGGTCGCGAATGCGGGCGTCTCGGTCGTGGCCCCCGTCCAGTCGATGAGCGACGAGATGTGGTCGGAAGTGATCGGCTCCAACCTCACCGGTGTGTTCAACACTGTCGCAGCCGTGGCGCCGGGGATGATCCAGCGCGGCTACGGCCGCATCGTCACCATCTCGTCGATGCTCGGCCGTGCGGGCAATACGAACATGGTCGGCTACGCGGCCTCCAAGTGGGGAGTCATCGGACTCACCAAGAGTGCCGCTCTGGACCTCGCGGGTCACGGGATCACCGTCAACGCCATTGCGCCGGGCAATATCTCGACGCCCATGGTGCACAACGACGGGCTCTACGCGATGATGCGTCCCGATCTCGAACATCCCACGCGTGATGACGTCGCCCCGATCTTTGAGTCGTTGCACGCGCAGCCGGTGCCGTGGCTCGAACCCGAGGAGATCACCCGAGTGGTCCTCTTCCTCGCCGACCAGGGCAGCGCGCACATTAGCGGCATCGTCGTACCGGTCGATGCCGGCAACGCCGCGCGCGTCACGGGCTGATCCGTCAGACGGTGCGGCAACGCATCCTCCGGTGAGTCGTCGCACCATCATTGCGTCTTAGCAGCCTCCGCGGAGGCTGCTAAGACGCAATGAGCAGGCGAAACGGTATCCGAGGTTGCGGCGCAAAAGCCGAGGCGGCGGTCTCTCCGAGAGTCCGGGATTGTTCTGTAGACGAGGGAGTCGCGGAGGGCGCCTGACAGTCGCCAAGGCATAGTTGGTGACGGGGCTCGTTTCGCGGGCAAGGCGTCCGCGGCGTGAACAGCACTCAGAGAGTGAGGTTGTGGTGGCTAATGGCAAAGTCGTGTACTTCGATTCGAACCGTGGGTTCGGTTTCCTCGCGGCGGAGGGCGGTGGGGACGACGTGTTCCTGCACATCAATGACATCAGCATCGACGAGAGCCTGCTGTTGCCGGGCGCGGTAGTGGAGTTCGACGTCGAGAGCACCGAGCGCGGCTCCAAAGCGTTGAATTTGAGCGTCACGCAGGAGGCTCCGGCGGGCGGCGATCCTGCAGCTGAGCGCGGATTCCGCCGGGACCGTGGCCGCAGCGATCGCAGTGAGCATCCGGGCCGCCGCGATGAGCGTGGGCCGGCCCGAAATCTCGGTGGTTCGCTGTCCGACGACATCACCGAGTTGTTGCTCGATGCGTCGCCCGACCTGGCTGCGCGCCAGGTGACAGCGATCCGTTCGCGGATTCTCGATTTCGCGACTGCCCGTGGGTGGTTGAACGACTGATCGTCGCAGGCCGGGCCCGTTGGCTTTTCATTTCGCCCAGGCGGGCGCGAACGTATGGGACCGTGCCGCCAGGACATCAGAACGCCCAGTGGTTCCCGAATCAGGAGCCATCGGACGGCGATGCTTCTGGAGGGGTCGCGCGTGCGCACTCCCACCCGTCCGGGATGGTTCCATCGACGAGGAAGTCGCGGAGGAACGCCCGGGAGCCATCGTCCATGTCGGCGTCCATGTGCGGGTAGATCACCGGCTCCTCTTTGCTGTTGTGATTGGCCAGCAACTCCAACATCGTGGTGCACTCGGCGATCAACTCGGCACGCCGCGGGGACTGGTCGACGTCATCGGCCGCCAACCGACGGTCGAGATCGGCCATCCGCCGCCACATCTCGCCGTGCTCACCGAGCATCACCATGATCGGCATCATCAATGGGCCATTGCGCAGCTGAGGGAAGACGAGCTCTTCTTCGAGATAGATGTGCCGTCGGAGTGCCTGCATTGCTTGCTTGAGTGGCGTCGACCAGGCTTGAACCGAGTCGCCGGGCTTCGAAGCAGTGAACGTCGCGATGCCGTCGTCAATGGCGTGATGCTCTTCGGTGAGTGCTTCGGCGAGAGTCGAATCTGACACGGTGCTCCCTCTTTTTTTGGATATTCGATCGGGGCGGGCGGGCGCGGTCTGCGACTCAGACGCGGGACAGTCGCAGGCGCCACGCCTCGGGACCCTGTTCGAGATATTCCACCCGGATGTGGCCGCCGCTGCGATCGGCGAGCTGGTGTAGCAGGGGGACAGGGTCGTGGTGGGCCACCAGGATCATGGACTCACCCGGGGCGACGGCGTCGAATGCGCCGAATACCGTTGCATGGCGGATGGCGTGCGGGATCTCGCGGACGTCGAGTTCGGGTTCTCCGTGATCGTGCTCGCCGCACGAGCATCCGCTTGAACCCGAAGCTTCGGCGGCAGGCGCGGCGGCGGGGAGATCGGTGATCAGGTCCGCGAGCGACACGGAGGCGTCCTCCGCGAGTGCAGGCAGGAGCAGGTCGCCGACATTACCGAAGAATGCTTCCGCCAGGACGCGCAGCGCGCTCACATCGACGGCAGTGTGCACGGCGTCCGATCCGGAGGCGTTGACTCGCTCGACCAGTTGAGTGAGCATCCGTGACTCTGCGGCGAGGCCGTCCACCAGGAGGCGTGCGTGGTCGACCGCCGCAGCTTCCGGGAACAGACGACGCTGAGCGACGTCGAGCCACGCACCCACGTTGTTCGAGGCGAACGCGGACGCCGCGGTGCGTGCCTCGTCGAGCCCCGCCCCGGACGCGGCGGCTCGTAGAACAGCCGAATCGACCGCCGACATGCGGCCCGTCAGTTCGGCGATCGCCTGCCGTTGCTGCTCGAGTGCGTCCGCGTCTGCGGCATTCGAGGCCATGGTCATGTCGTTGCTCGTCATTCCGAAGTGTCCTTCCGCAAGTGTCGGCTGTCTCGGGAGTTTCGTTGTAGCCGATTGCCCTTCCATTTAATACACTAATAGCCGTGAATAATAGTCCACGGCCGCTCGGACCTGATCCGACGCCGAACACCGCGCCCGATCTGACCGCTGCTCAGCGCGCGACACTGGACATGCTTCGTGGTGCGAGTGAACCCGCACGCGTTCGGGACGTTGCCGCGCGGTTGGGGCTGCACACCAACACCGTCCGCGAGCATCTCGACGCTCTCGTGGGTGTCGGTCTGGCGACGCGTATCCGGGCCGAGGCCGTCGGTCGAGGGCGGCCAGCGTGGAGGTACGCGGCAGTCGCGGCCGACGACGTTGCCGTGCGTGCGTACACCGGGATGGCCGTCGCGTTGGCCGGTCATCTGCGTCGCACGGCCGACGACCCCGCCGCGCAAGCGCTAGAGCTGGGACGGTCCTGGGGGAGTGACCTGGCGAGCGGACGTCCGCGAACCGGAGGCGACAGCCGGACGCAGGTCCTGGCGCACCTCACTGATTTCGGTTTCGCGCCGGTTGACGAGTCCACCACCATCGCACTCACGCGCTGCCCGCTGCTCGACGCCGCGCGCCGCTACCCGGACATCACCTGCCAGATCCATCGGGGTCTCGTCCAGGGGGCGCTCGACGCGCTCGGCGATACCCGCACGCGTCCGGTGCTGATTCCGTTCGCGGCGCGTGGTTCGTGCACACTGCGGCTCGATCACCTGCAGGTGCCCGAGCGCAACGAATCGTGATTCTCGAGCGCAGAGACCGATGAACACCGAGCGCAGCACAGCGACACCGAATGTCGTTCGGCTCGCGTTGCTGGCCTGTGGCGGTGCCGCCCTACTCGCCGGACTCGATGCCGCGTTGCTCCTGCTCGGTGTCGGCGCCCCGGTCAGCGTCGGGCGTCTCGCCGATGTCCATGGCTTACTCATGGTCTACGGCTTCGTCGGCACGTTGGTGTCTCTTGAGCGCGCCGTCGCACTCGGCAAGACGTGGGCGTTCCTGGCGCCGGTCGGGCTGGGTCTCGGTGGACTGGCATTGGTGCTGGTCGAGCCATCGGCGGTCGGTGGCGGCCTTCTTGTCTTCGGGTCCGTGGTGTTGGCTGCAACGTATGTGCCGCTCTGGCAACGCAATTCCGCGACTTCCGTGCTGTTGCAAGCGGCAGGCGCCGTGCTTGCGGCCGGCGGAGCAGTGCTGTTCGCGGCGGGTATCCCGGTCCCGTGGCTGTTGCCGTGGATGGCCGGTTTCCTGGTACTCACCATCGGAGGCGAGCGGCTGGAGTTGGCGCGTGTGGCGTTCGGCGTGAGCCACACCGAGACCGGTGCGTTGGTCACTTGCAGCGCTCTGATGCTTGCGGTTCCCGCATCCCTGCTGTGGTCGGTGGCCGGCTACCGCGTCCTCGGCGGGGCCCTCCTCATCGTGACCGGGTGGCTGGGCCGGTACGACATAGCCCGCCGGACCGTTCACGCCGCCGGATTGGCACGGTTCAGTGCCTACTGCCTGCTGGGCGGCTATCTGTGGCTGGTGGTCGCGGGCGGTGTCTGGCTCATCGGTGGACCGGTCCGGTCGGGCGCCGGGTACGACGCCGCTGCGCACGCGGTGTTCCTCGGATTCGTGATGTCGATGATCTTCGCGCATGCGCCGATCATTCTGCCCGCGGTGCTGCGTCGGCCGTTGCCGTACCACCCGATCATGTACGTCCCCGCCGGGTTGTTGCACCTGTCACTCGCGGTGCGGATCGTCGTAGGCGACGGCGCAGACCAACGCTGGGCGGTGGAGGCAGGCGGTATCGGCAACGTGGTCGCGATCCTCGCTTTCCTGGTCATCGCCGTGGGATCGGCGCTCTCGGCGCGCGGCGAGACCCAGGCGAAGCGGGAGGCCGGCACATGACTCTCCGGACCTGGAATCTTCGCGTCGGCGTCGTCGTGTTCATCTGGCTGTCGGCGCTGTTGGGAGTAGCTCTCGCAGGAGACGCCGTGACCGGCAGACCCTGGCTGATTATCCATCTGCTCGGCCTCGGTGCCGCCAGCAATGCGATCCTCATCTGGAGCTGGTACTTCACCGAGGCCGTTCTGCGGCTCTCGCATTCGGACCATCGCATTCTGCACGCCGCGCGGCTGACGATGTTCAACGTCGGAGCCGGCACCGTTGTCGTCTCATACGGGGTCATCAGCGTTCGGGAGGGCGAGGTCTCGGCCGGTCTGTGGTCCGCGGTCCTGGCCGGGGCGGTCGTCGCGTTCGCCGCGATCGCGTGGCACAGCATCGCGTTGCTGTGCCGCGTTCGGGCCGCGCTGTCGGCGCGGTTCGCGGTGATGGTGCACTTCTATGTCGCTGCAGGTGTCGCCTTGTTGGTCGGTATCGGGTTCGGTGCCGCTAGTGCCCGCGGTGACCTGCCCGGCGACTGGCCCGCCCGACTCGCCGTCGCGCATTCGACCCTCAACGTATTCGGGTGGGTCGGTCTCACCGTCATCGGCACGCTCGTCACCTTCTGGCCCACCATCCTCCGGACCCGAATGGCCGTCGGCGTCGAGGAGGCGGCTGCCCGCGGATTACCGCTGTTGTGCAGTTCGATCGCCGTGACCGTGGTCGGCGCGCTCATCGGGGTGCAGTCGGTGGCCGCGATCGGGCTGGCCGTGTACGCAGCCGCGCTGGCCTACGTGGTGTGGGCACACGCCGACGAGGTGCGTCGTAAACCGCCGACCAGTTTCGCTGGGCTCTCGGTGCTCGCCGGTGTGATCTGGCTGCTCGTCGCGCTCGTCGTCGGTGCCGTCGCCTACTTCACCGCGCCCGACTGGATCGCCGTACACGACCGGTTGAACGACCTGACGACCGCGCTCCTCGGCGGGTTCTTGGCGCAGGTGCTTCTCGGCGCACTCAGTTACCTCGTCCCGGTGGTCCTCGGCAGAAAGCCGTCGGCCACACAGGCCGGAACACGGATGCTCGACATCGCAGGTCCCGCTCGCGTCGGCGCAGCCAACGCCGGACTGTTGGTGTGGACGTTGCCCGGATCCGGCTGGCCGCACACACTTTCGGCAGCCGTCGCGGTCGTTGCGCTGGGGTCATTCATCCCGCTCGTCATCTGGGCGACGGTCGCATCGTCCCGCAGGCAGATCGCGGCGCGACCGCGGGCCACCGCTCGGCCCAGCGGAGTCGTCCTCGGGTCGATGGCCGCCGGGGTCGCTGCGGTCGTGGTGGCTGCCGCCGTCGGCGTGGCCGTCGATCCAGCTGCTGTCGGACTTCCGGCGCGCAGCGACGGCGCCCCGCCGCTGCGACCGGGCAGACCACTAGCGTACAAATCGGCATTACCGGCATGCGGTTCACACCGGGGCGCATCGAGGTTCCGCGCGGCAACCGGTTGGTGATCGACCTGGCCAACACTGGTACTGAAACCCACGATCTCGTTTTGGCAGACGGCCACAGCACTCCGCGTCTTGCGCCGGGGGAGAAGGCCACTCTGGACGCCGGGGTCATCGGCGGCGACGAGCAAGGGTGGTGTTCGCTGCCCGGGCACCGACAGATGGGCATGGTGCTCGACGTCGTCGCGACGGGCAGCGGCGGCCCGGCAACAGATCCGCCCGCAGATCACCACACGCCGTCCGCGACTCCAGACCTCGCGGCAGACCCGGGTCCCAGCTTCGTCGCTCGCGACCCGCGCCTTCCCGCAGCATCCCCGGAGACGTTGCACCGTTACAGATTCGACGTCCGCGATGTGCAACGGGAGGTGGCCCCCGCTGTCACCGTGACCGAATGGCCGTATGGGACGGTCGCCGCTGACGGCTCGTACAGCGGTAGCGCACCTGGCCCCACCCTGCGTGGCAAGGTGGGCGACACGTTCGAGATCACCTTGGTCAACAACGCGACAATGGGACACTCGATCGACTTTCACGCCGGTGCTCTGGCACCCGACGGACCGATGCGGACCATCGAGCCCGGACAGTCGCTCATCTATCGATTCACCGCCAAGCACAGCGGCGTCTGGCTCTATCACTGCTCGACGATGCCGATGTCGTTGCACGCCGCCAACGGCATGTTCGGTGCGGTGATCATCGACCCGCCCGATTTGCCGCCCGTCGATCAGGAATACGTGCTGGTGCAGTCGGAGATGTTCTACGGCGGCGCCGACGGTGCAGACCCCGCCGCGGTGGCCGACGACCGCGCCGATCTCATCGTGTTCAACGGCTACGCCAACCAGTACGACCATACGCCGCTCACCGCGAGAGTCGGTCAGCGCGTGCGTATCTGGGTGTTAGCGGCCGGCCCGAACCGGGGTAGCGCATTTCATGTGGTCGGTGGACAGTTCGACACAGTCTTCAAAGAGGGCGCTTACCTGCTGCGGCCTGGCAACGCGGAGTCGGGTGGGAGTCAGGTGCTCGACCTCGCACCCGCACAAGGCGGCTTCGTCGAACTGACTTTCCCCGAAGCTGGCCGGTATCCGTTCGTGACGCATGCGATGGCCGACGCCGAGAAAGGCGCCCACGGGATCGTGGTGGTCGAGTGACGGGCGGCAGGCCACTGCCTCTCACCTGCAACTTCGGTTCGAGGCCTGACCGTTGACCAGTGCCCCCAGTCGGGCTCGAACCGACACTGGGCGGATTTTAAGTCCGCTGCCTCTGCCAATTGGGCTATGGGGGCGCGATAGACAGCATGCCAGGTCGGTCGGATGCGTAGTGTCAACGGCTACCTGTTCTGACTGCTGAGGGAGATTCATCGTGACTGACATTAAGAAGGTAGTTGTTCTCGGTACGGGTGTTCTCGGATCGCAGATCGCGTTCCAGACCGCGTACAGCGGATTTCAGGTGACCGCCTACGACATCAACGACGAGGCGATCGCGACGGCGAAGGAGCGGTTCGCGGGGCTCGTCGAGACGTACAAGAACGAGGTGAAGGGAGCGGCGGACGGGAAAGCGGAAGCCGCACTCGACAACCTGGGCTACGCTACTGATCTCGCCGAGGCCACGGTCGACGCCGACCTCGTCATCGAGGCCGTTCCGGAGATCCTCGACCTGAAACGGAAGATCTACGCCGATCTCGGTCAGGTGGCTCCCGACAAGACGATCTTCGCGACCAACTCGTCGACCCTCCTCCCCAGCGACATCGCCCACGCCACCGGCCGTCCCGATCGATTCCTCGCAATGCATTTCGCCAACCGCGTCTGGTCGTCGAACACCGCCGAAGTGATGGGCACCAGTCAGACGTCGCCCGACATCTTCGACACCGTCGTCGAGTTCGCGACCGAAATCGGCATGGTTCCGATCCCGATCCACAAGGAGAAGGCGGGCTACGTTCTCAATTCGCTTCTCGTCCCGTTCCTCAACGCTGCACTCGACCTCGCTGCGGGCGACTACGCGGCGCCCGCCGACGTCGACAAGACCTGGCGCATTGGTACGGGTTCGCCGCTCGGACCGTTCCAGATCTACGACATCGTCGGCCTCAACACGCCGTACAACATTCTCATCCACGGCGGCGCCCACGAGCAGGAGCTCGCCGCGTGGCTCAAGAGCAACTACATCGACCAGGGAAAGCTCGGCATCGCGGCAGGCGAAGGGTTCTACAAGTACAACTAACGAGCCGTGACCAACGGAAGGAACACCTCGTCGACGATTGCCTTCAACGTCTCGTCGGGGACTGCCTGCAACCTCATCATCACCTCGTGTCGGTAGAGGCTGTACGGGACGGTACGGACCAACGGGGTGAGGCGGGCCGGATCGATCTCACCGCGTTCGACGCCGCGGTCGAGGATGTCGTCGGTCGCCAGACGCGAATGTCCGAGTAGGAGGTCGCGAACCTCGCTCGGCGTCGAGCCGGTCTCTGCGTAGTAGCCGCCCAGACTCGCGCTGAGCAGGACGAGGAAGTCGGACCGCTGACGGTTGGAACGACGCAGTGCCGCGAGCAGGTCACCGCGAACGCTGCCGGTGTCTGGGGTGCTCGTGTCCTCAGTGGCCCCGTGATGTCGAATGGTGGCCTGTAAGAGTTCGGCGCGAGTGGCCCATCGGCGATACAGGACCGGCCGACTGGTTCCGGCGCGCTCGGCGACCGCCTCGAACGTGAAGCCCTCGTAGCCGCGATCGGTCAACTGACTCCACGCCGCGTCGAGGATCGCCGTCTCCAACTCGGTGCCTCGGCGGCGCGTCGCCCTACCTTCATTAAGACTCACTTGCGCATCTTAACTCATGGCCGTAGTCTCGGCGGTGAACTTAAGATACGAAATTGAATCTAAGGGGATGTGTGGTGACGACGACGGTCAAGGACGAAGTCCCCGCTGAGGCGAAGCGTGTTGCCGTCGCCGTGATCGCGGGTCTCATCGCGCCGATCCTCGACACGACCATCGTGACCATCGCGTTCGACGAACTCACCCGGGATCTCGACGCGGGTGTCGACACCGTCCAGTGGACCAGCACCGCGTATCTCCTCGCGCTCGCCGTCGCTGTGCCACTCGCCGGATGGGCGGCCACCCGATACGGCTCGCGTCGCGCATGGCAGACCGGTGTCGTCGCGTTCCTTCTCGGCTCGCTCCTCTGTGCCGCCGCGTGGAATGTGCAGGCACTCATCGCGTTTCGCGTGATACAGGGATTCGGTGCAGGACTACTGTTCCCGTTGATGACCTCGATCCTCGTCGCAGCCGGCGGTGGCCGCGCCCTCGGGCGACTCGTCGCCATGGTGTCGCTGCCGACGGCACTCGGTCCCATCCTCGGCCCGGTGATCGGCGGTCTCATCCTGCACTGGCTCGACTGGCACTGGCTGTTCTTGGTCAACGTGCCCGTCTGTGTGGTCGCGCTGGCGTTCTCACGCCGCATCCCCGACGACCGCCGCGCCGACGCGCCCCGCCTGGATTGGATCGGGTTGCTGCTGATGGCCCCGGGCGTCGCGGCACTCCTTCTCGGATTGTCGAACGCGCACACCGGGATCGTCCACAACGCAGTCCTGGTCCCCGCGGCGATCGGCGTCGCACTGCTCGCCGTGTTCGCGGTGAGATCCATGAGGGCGAGAGGCGCGACCCTCCTGGACGTCGGTGTTCTCGCAGTGCGGAACGTCGCAGCGTCGTCGATCGGACTGTTCTTCTTCGGCCTCGCCACCTTCGGCGCGATGCTCGCACTGCCGCTCTACTTCCAGCAGGTGCGTGGCGAGACCGTCCTGGGAGCCGCGCTCATCCTCATCCCTCAGGGTGTCGGCGCGCTCGCGAGCCGGTCGATCGCCGGCCGGTTCACCGACAGTATCGGCGCACGGTCGGTCGCCGTCGCGGGCTTCGCCGTGGTCGCCGTCGCCACCGTGCCGTTCGCTCTCGCCGACGACGCGACCAGTCTCATCTGGCTCGGCGGGGCACTGTTCGTTCGTGGACTCGGACTGGGCATGCTTCTCAGCCCGGTCATGGCGTCCGCGTTCGTCGGACTCTCGAACGACTACCGGCATGACGCATCCATGGCGACCCGGACTTTTCAGCAGCTCGGCGGATCGGTCGGTACGGCGATGGTGGCCGTCGTGATCACGGCGGGGGCGACGGTCTCGGCAGGCTTCCGTGACGCCTTCTGGTGGACGGCCGCTCTCACTGTCGTCGGCGGCGTGCTCGCCGTGCTGTTGCCGGGTCGATCGTCGAGTGTCTGAAGACTTCGGCACTCGAGTTCGGCCCTACGCCGATACAAGGTGCCGAAGTTCTGGTCGGTCCGGAACAACCGGAGCACCCGGTGGTGAGCCTTTGCGAACGCCGATCCAGCGGAGGCTTGCATCATGCGGGTCGAGATCTGGACCGACATCAACGGCCCGTTCTGCTACCTCGGGAAGAAGCACGGACGCAGTCTTGCCCAGGCCGCCGACGGGGAACGACAACTCGGCGCAGCGGCCAACGAGGCGAGCCTGGAGTACGTGACGTCGGGGCGCGACGTGGGCAACTCCTTCGACATGCATCGACTGCTGCACTGGGCGGCCGAGCTCGGTCGCCGTGGCCTGGGGCGATCGCCCAGCGGTCCCAGAGATGTTGAACGCCGACGGCGACGCGTGTGGCCCCGACGGATGCGCTGTGCCCCAGTAACGGAGCAGTCGACGAGTTATGGGGCGGTCGCCAGATAGTCGGGGAAGCCGTACTGATCGTGGGGGCCGATGACGGCGAACTCGAAAAGACCATCGCCGGACGCGACGTGTTCGCCGTCGGTGAAGACGAATGTCGAGTAGTGATCGACAGGGCAGAACATCTTCATCGTCGGATCGAGTTCGGAGACCTTGTTCCGCAGGGCCTCGACCTTTTCGTCGCCCTGCCACATCCCGTGCCGCCAGTCCTGTTCTAACCCGTAGCCGGTGCCGAAGCCGATGTAGTTGGCCACCTGCGGCGTGCACCGCACGCTCGAGGCTGATCCGTCCGGCTTCACAAAGCGCAGTGTCGCACCCGCGGGTTCTCGTGTGCCGGAAATGAATTCGACGTCGTGCTCCACGCGGCCCAGCCATTCCGGCTCGCGCGTCGCGTCGTTCCAGACTCGTCTCGCATCGCCCATGATTCGTTCGCCCGTCCGCAACTCTTGGACGATAACGACGATCGAGTACTCGTCGAACCGCATCACCGAGTAGATCCAGAAGAACGACGCGGCGTCGCTCTCGGCAGCGCGACGGCCCGCGGGTTCGGCCTCGCCGACCGGTCGAACACCCCACGAGCGGTCCCGGTTTCCTCGCCACAAGTCCGGTTGGACGTCGTAGTCGACGCCGTCCACCGACAGCGCACCCGTCCATGTCCCGGTCTGAACGAACCGCATCGTGTCGAACGTGACCCGCTCCAACTGGCGCTGAAAATGCCGCGGCTCCAATTGGGCAGGCCCTTCGGCGTCGAAGACCAGATCGAAACTGATGTCGCCGTGCCCGGGCTCCAGCGACATCCGCAGACGCGCAAGCCCATCGAGGACTTCGACTTTCAACGGCCCGATGGCGAGGTCGTTCCGGTTGTCGCCCAACGCTTTCGAAGCTCGGACGACGATGTGTTCGTCACCGCGTCGGACCACCGCGAAGCCGTCGACCACACCGAGGTTCGGATAAACGCCCAGCCCGACGATCAACCACGGGTCTGGGCCGTCGCCGCGCATGTCCCCGTGGCAGTTGAAGTAGTAGCGATCGTAGAAGTTGCGGTCCGACGTCCCGACGTGACGCACCACCTCGGCGACCTGGTGGATCGGGTAGTCGTCCATCTCGGAGAGACTCATGATCTCGACTCCGCTCGATCAGCGGTGGAAGAGGCTCGATCAGCGGTGGAAGAGGCTCCATCAGCGGTGGAAGAGGCTCGATCGGCCTCAGCGGTGGAGGAGGCCCGATCGGCCCGAGCGGTGGAAGAGGCTCGATCGGCCTCAGCGGTGGAGGAGGCCCGATCGGCCTGAGCGGCGGAAGAGGCCACGGAATCCCAGTAGGTACCGGCCATCATGGCGTCGAGGGTGGCGCGGTGCAGGATCATATCGTCCGGATCGGCCGGCTGTTCCGCTTGGCCGAAATGGATGGCGCGGCAATTGATTCGATACATGATGACGGCGTGTATCAAGGCGGCGTACAGCGTGTAGAAGTCGAGGTCGGCCGGAGCATGGCCGGTCTGGCGCTCGTACTCCGCGGCGACGTCGTCGCGCGTCAAGAAGTCAGGCAGCCCGTCCAGTTCGGCCATCTCGGTGATGTCCTGGAAGAACCGGTGGATGAAGATCATCCACGCGACGTCGAGTTCACGCGGGCCGATGGTCGCCATCTCCCAGTCGAGGACGGCGACCGGCGTGAAGTCTTGGTACACGATGTTGCCGATCCGGGCGTCGCCCCACGACAGCACCGGGTCGGACGGCGCGGGCACATGCTCCTCGACCCACGCGAACCCGCGCTCGATCAGCGGCGCACCGGCACGGCCGGCGGACGCCCAACGGTAGAAGTCGCGTAATCGACGGATATGCGCACGCAACGGATCCTCGCCCGGCTCGGGTAGGGCCACGCCTACATCGGGCAGGGGAGCGGCGTGGATCTTCGCGAGCACCCCGACGGATTCGGTCAACAACCTGCGCTGCTCGTCGTCAGTGCCTTCGGACACCCACGAGCCGAACGTGTACGGCATCACGTCCGGCGGGACCTCTCCGTCGACGCGACTCATCACGAAGAACGGTGCGCCGAGGGCGGCCGAATCCGGTTCGGACCACCACAGCCGTGGCACCGGAACGTCCGTGTGCTCGGCGACGTGGCCGATCAGCTGGAACTGTCCGTCCAGATCGTATGAGGGGAACACCGGGTCGCTGTCGGGCATCGGCGCGACGCGGGCCACGAGTTCGTGGTCGATTCCGTCGACCCGCGCTGACACGAGCAACGTCTCGCTCGACATCCCGTTGGCCGACGGGATCTCGACCGACGTGACCTCGGCTCGGGGCCCTTCGTGTGATTTGATCCAAGTGTTGAGGCGTTCGCGGAGCCATTCGGGATCGCGGCGCGACTCGCTAGGCCGCGCTACCTGGGCTCCGTCATTCTCTGTGATAGGTGACACAACTGAATTAGAACACGTTTCAGTTCACTGCGGGTCGGATGGTGCGGAATGGATCTCATCGGGCGGGTCTTTCGTGCGATACCTGGCTAAGTTATCGTCGTTAACATAACGATGGAAACGTAAGGAGAACTCGTGCTGTCACGTGTTGCGGAGCGAGTGGTCGCCGCGCCGAGAATCGTCCTGGCCATCGCAGTGGTGATTGTCGCTCTCAGCGGTGTGTACGGGCTCGGTGCCGCGCAGAAGATGCTGTCGGGCGGTTTCGACGATCCGTCCGCCGAATCGAGCCACGCGACCGAAGTTCTCGACGAGACGTTCGACCGCGGGGGCATGCAGTTCGTCGTCAAACTCGACGGCGACGCCGACATCACCACCAACGCCGACGCGATCGCGGCGCGTGACGAGATCCTCGCGATTCTCGACGAGAAGTCCGTCGCCCACGGCGGGTACGTCCAACAACCCGTCCTGACCGTATGGAACACACCGAATCTCGCGGGTGAGCTCCTCAGCACCGACAAGACCTCGACCCAGATCGTCACGTCCGTCGGAGGAGGCGACGAGCACGCTCCCGGCAACGCCGAAGAACTCGCGGACGTGATCGGCGCGCAGCGGCACGGCGTCGACATCTCCACCGGCGGGATGGCGCTCGTGTACGGCCAGATCAGCGAGCAGACGTCGAAAGACCTCGCCGTCGCCGAATCCATCGCCATCCCGATCAGCTTCCTGCTGTTGATCGTGGTGTTCGGCGGCGTCGTCGCGGCGTTGCTGCCCGTGCTGATCGGCGGCGTCGCGATCGTTGGCACCCTCGCCCTGCTGCGCCTGATGACGTCGGTCGTGGATGTCTCGATCTTCGCACTCAACCTCACCACCGCGATGGGGCTGGCGCTCGCGATCGACTACACCCTGCTGATCGTGACCCGGTACCGAGAAGAGGTCGGGCGCGGACTGGACCGTCGCGCCGCGATCGTCCGCACCGTCGACACCGCGGGCCGCACCGTGGCGTTCTCGGCGGTCACGGTGGCCCTCGCGCTGGCGGCCCTCGCGATCTTCCCGATGTACTTCCTACGATCCTTCGCCTACGCGGGCGTCGGTGTGGTGGTGGTCGCCGCGATCGCCGCGCTGGTCGTCACACCCGCGCTGCTCATGGTCCTCGGCGACCGCGTGGAGGCACTCAACGTCCGCCGGTCGTTCCACAGACTGTTCCGCCTGCCCGACCCGGTTGACGCCGCGGCGACTCCGATCGAGAGGACCGGCTGGTACCGGCTCGCGAGTGCTGTCCTGCGCCGTGCCGTCCCGGTTGCCGTCATCGTTCCCGCCTTGCTCCTCGTCCTGGGCGCTCCGTTCGTGAACCTCAAGTTCGGATTCACCGATGAACGCGTCCTCCCCAAGGACGCCGCGGTTCACGAGATGGCCGACGAGCTGCGCACCGACTTCGCACAGAATTCGGGTGGCGGGGTTATCGCCGTCGTCGAGGGCGACGTCTCACAGACCGGCGTGCAGCATTACGCCGCCGAGGTCTCAAAGGTCGACGCCGTCGGCGCGGTGACCACCCCGTTCGGCGCGTTCGTCCACGGGAATCCGGTGGGCCCCGGCGACCCGTCGAGCGTGCGGGACGGCGTCGCGCTCCTGTCGATCTCGAGTGAGGTCGATCCGATGAGCGATGCGGGCACCGACCAGATCGAGAAGCTGCGCGCGGTCGTGACGCCGACGGAGTCGACCGTTTCCTACACCGGTCTGGCTGCGATAAGCGCCGACGCCGTCGACTCGATGTTCGCGCACCTGCCGTGGGTGCTGATCGTCATCGCCGTCGCAACGTACATTCTGCTGTTCCTGTTCACGGGCAGCGTGCTGCTACCTCTCAAAGCACTCGTGGTGAACGTGTTGTCGTTGTCGGCGACCTTCGGCGCGATGGTGTGGATCTTCCAGGACGGCCACCTAGGCGCCCTCGGCACCACGCCGCTGGGCTACCTCGTCGCCACCATGCCCGTCCTGATGTTCTGCATCGCTTTCGGACTGTCGATGGACTACGAGGTGTTTCTTCTCGGCCGCATCCGCGAGGAATGGCTCGCCTCCGACCGGAGCAAGTCCGCCAACGACCATGCAGTCGCCGTCGGGCTCGCCCGGACCGGCCGGGTGGTCACCGCTGCCGCGCTGTTGATGGCCATCGTCTTCGCTGGGATCGCCGCGTCGGAGGTCTCGTTCATGAGAATGTTCGGGGTGGGCCTGACTCTTGCGGTGCTCATGGACGCCACCGTGATCCGCATGTTCTTGGTGCCTGCGTTCATGCGGCTGATGGGGGAGTGGAACTGGTGGGCGCCCGCGCCGCTTCGCAGACTGCACGACCGCATCGGACTGAGGGAGGAGTGATCGGCCATGACCGACCCAGTCGAGCCTCGCCCCAGGTCCCCGCGCGGCAGCGGTGACCAGCTCGCAGCCGAGATCATCGACGCCACAACGGAACTCCTGATCTCGCTGGGCAGCGCCGACGCCGTGTCGATTCGGGCCGTCGCACAGCGCGTCGGGGTCACGGCGCCGTCGATCTACCGACACTTCGACGACAAGGACGAACTTCTCGACGCGGTGTGCGCCCACTACTTCGAACGGCTTGCCGACGTTATGAAGCAAGCGTCCGAGGGCGTCGCCGACCTGTGGGACCGCGCGCTGGCCCAAGGCCTGGCGTATATCCGCTTCGCTATCGACAACGACGTCGTCTACCGGACGGCGTTTGTGCGCATCACCGAGCCGGGCAGGCCGTCGAAGACCGACGAGATGCTGCTGTCGTCGGCGTTCGTGTATTTCTCCGACACTGTCGAGCAGATGATGGCGCAGGGAGTACTCGAGCCCGGCGATCCGGTGACGACCGTCATGAAGTTGTGGTCGGCGGCGCACGGCTTCGCGTCACTGATGATCTCGAAACCCGGTCTGCCGTGGGGTGACGGTCTCGAACTGGCCGAGCAGACACTGCGCGCCGTGGCCGACGGGATGGGAGCGCAGGCGGCCGCCCACCCGAACGACACAAGAAACGCCCATTCAGTCAAGAACCGGTAAAGTGGGGAACACAGCGGGTCCGACGTTCGTTGATCCATCGAAGCAGTCGTTCGCAGACATTTGTTGCGCACCGTAACGGTTAAGGAGCACACGTGCGAGAGAGTAGTAACCCGATCATGCGAGGCGTGGTCCGCGACAACAAGAAGGACGCGTCCGGCTACGCGAACTTCGGAACCGGCATGGCCGGCGTGGGTCAGGCATCGATGATGCAGGGACAGCAGCAGCACGCGGATCAGTACACGCAGCCGGGCTACACCCCCTCGACCACGACGCGCACCCTCACCATCGACGACGTCGTCACCAAGACCGCGATGACCGTCGGCGTCGTGATCGCGTTCGCCATCGCGACGTACTTCGTCATCAGCGGTCGCGACACCGTCGACGCACAGATCGCGCTCGCCGCGCCGATCATGGGCGTCGGCGCCATCGCAGGTCTCGTCCTCGTCCTCGTCGCGAGCTTCGGTCGCAAGCAGGACAACCCCGCGATCGTTCTGGCGTACGCAGCGTTCGAGGGCCTGTTCGTCGGTGCCATCTCGTTCGTCTTCGCCAACCTCCGGGTCAGTGACGTCTCGGCTGGATCGCTCATCGGCCAGGCGGTGCTCGGCACGATCGGCGTCTTCGTCGGCATGCTCGTGGTCTACAAGGTCGGCGCTATCCGCGTCACCCCGCGCTTCACTCGCATGCTGATGGCAGGCATCTTCGGCGTTCTCGCGCTGGTGATCGGCAACTTCGTGATCAGCATGTTCACCGGCGGCGACGCCTTCGGCATCTACTCGGGCGGACCGATCGCGATCATCTTCTCGCTGGTCTGCATCGCCCTCGCCGCGTTCTCGTTCCTCATCGACTTCGACTCCGCAGATCAGCTGATCCGCGCGGGTGCGCCGGCGAAGGCCGCATGGGGCGTCGCCCTCGGCCTCACCGTCACCCTGGTGTGGCTGTACGTCGAGATCCTGCGACTGCTGAGCTACTTGAACAGCGACTAGTTTCGATCTCGACCACGTTTGAACGAGCCCGGGCCGCGGATCACTCCGCGGCCCGGGCTCCTTCGTTCGGTCAGGCGACGACGAGGCCGATCGACGCGATGAGGAAGAACACCGAGATGGCGACGAGGAATACCCGCTCGGCGATCCCGAAGAAGCGTCGTCGGACGTTCGGAACGATCAGTGCGACCACGAGTGCGATCAGCGACACCAGCGCGACGATGTGCAGCACATGGCCGATCGCGGCGAGCGGCCCGTCGACGGCGTCGTCCATCCAGCGGCTGAAGTCGCCGGTCAGCGAGTAGGAGATCGCAAACCACGCGATCGCTAGAACATAGTGCAGCCGTCCGATCGTGGTCGTTGGCCCGCCTTCGATGTCGGTCGGTACGAAGGGGAGGGCGACGAAGACGACCGCGAGGATCACGAGCAGCACGACGACTGGTGTGCGCCCGGTCCAGCCGTCGAGTCGGCCGTAGGCGGCTCCGGCGATCGTGAGCCAACTGGCGGCGGTCACGGTCGTCATCGCGGCGGACAGTTTGCGGGTGGGGCCGACCGCGTAGTCGCTGACCGCGTGCTCCACCGCGTTGTAGGGGCTCGGTGCGATATGGAGTGCGGCGAACAGGATCAGTCGTACCGCGCACAGGACGACGGATGCGATGGCGAGTGCTGTGGTCATGACTGTCCTTCGATTCGGCGTGCGCGCACAGCGTCGTGCAGTGCGCGGATGGTTGATGCCAGCGTCGCGGTGTCGATTCCGGCCGCGGCGGCGGTGGTGTCGAGGGAGTCGCCGAGTAGGCGTTCGCAGCGGGCGTGCTTGGCGACTCCCGCTTCGGTTAACCGCCAGCGTCGGACGCGGCCGGTGCCCGGCAGATCGAGTTCGTCGATCAGACCCGCGTCGTGCAGCTTGCGGACGATCCCGCTGACCGCGGCGTCGCTGACACCGAGGGCTCCGGCGAGTTCTCGCCCGCTGATCCCGGGGTGCTCGTCGACGATGATGAGCGCGACGTACCGGTTGTAGCCGAGACTCTCGGCGCGCAGCTTCTCGTCCGCATGCCGGTCAAGGGTGCGGACGAGATCGTGAAGTTCGTAAGCGAGATCCACGAGAGTGAGTTAACTAGTTAAATCACTCGGTGTCAATGTTCGAGGGCCACGTCTGCCGCGGACTCCGCAGTCTCAACTCCCGCTCCGCGGCCTCAACTAAGCCGTCACACCCTCAATGCGTCTCCGCAGCCTCCGCCCAGGCTGCGGAGACGCAATGAGGCTGCGGAGCGGGAGTTCAGGCTGCGCCGTGGAAGCCGAGACTGCGTCGACAACGCAAATCGCCCGCCGCCCGTCGTCCCGGCATCTTTCGAACCGAAGAACCGCGCAAGCGGACGCACAGAATCAACGCGACCGGGGTAGCGCCAATGCGCCAACCCCACCCCAAACGCATACGATCAGTTCGGCTCGATGAGCTTCGCGTCGACCAGCCAGTCGTATGCGACGTCGCTCGGATCCTCGCCCTTGATGTCGACCCGCCCGTTGAGGTCGCGCATTACGTCGTCGTTGAGCTTCGCCGACACCGTGTCCATGAGCTTCTGGATCTCAGGATGCGCGTCGAGCACCGGCTTTCGGACGACGACGCTGCCGCTGTAGGGGAGGAAGTATTTGCGGTCGTCGTCGAGTACGCGAAGGTTCAGGTTCGGGATCCGGCCGTCGGTGGAGAACACCATGCCGAAGTTGCATGGCGAGCCCTTGGCCGTCGCCGTGTAGATGACACCCGAATCCATCCGGGTCACGTTGCTCTGCGGAACGCCCTGCGCGGTGTCGAAGGGGATTCCGTAGGCTTTCAACATCGGTAGGAAGCCATCCGACCGGCTGAAGAACTCGTCGTCGATGCAGAAGGTGCGTTCGTTGACCGGCAGCGCAGCTACGTCCGACAACGAGGTGACGCCGAGACGTTTCGCGGTGTCCGGCGACGCGGCGAATGCGTAGGTGTTGTTGAGTGTCGACGGCGGCAGCCAGACGAGATCGTTCTCGTCCGCTTCGATGTCGCGGACCTTGGTCCACAGTTCGTTCGGGTCGCTGATCGAATCGGTGCGTTCGTGATAGACGACCCACCCTGTTCCGGTGTACTCCCACTGGAGGTCGGTCTCGCCGCGCAGTTGAGCCTGCCGCGACGATGCCGCACCGGGCGCTCCGGTCATATCTTTGATGTCGGCGCCTGCCGCGGCCAGGTAGGTTGCGGCGATCTTCCCGAGGACGACCTGCTCGGTGAATGCCTTGGATGTCACTGTGATGCTCGCGCCGTCCAGAGGTTTGTCACCGCCCGGAAGATGACCGGCGCGCAGCGTTCCGGACGAACTGATCAGACCGCACGCAGGCAGCGCCATCGTCGCGATCGCGAGGAGGAGCACGATCAGGCGTCGTCGGAGAGAGCGACTCATCGCATTCCCTTCGGTGTGGCGACGTACTCGACCAGTCGGCCGATCCAGTCGACGGTGAGAGCGAGAAGTGCGACCAAGATGGCGCCTGCGATCAGGACGCGCGGCAGGAACACTGTGATGCCGGTTGTGATCAGCGTTCCGAGACTGGTCGCACCGATGAACGTGCTCAGAGTGGCGGTGCCGACGAGGATCACCAGCGCGGTCCGGACGCCGTTGAGGATCACCGGTACTGCGAGAGGCAGTTCCACTTGGACGAGGGTGCGGGCGGCCGAGTACCCGATACCTCGGGATGCTTCGATCACACGCCGGTCCACCTGGCGCAGGCCGGCGATGGTGTTCTGCAGGATTGGAAGCACCGCATAGACGATCAAACCCAGTGCCGCGGTTCGGAATCCGGTGCCGAGCCAGAAAGTCAGGAGGACGAGCAGTCCCACTGCGGGCGCCGACTGTCCGATGTTTCCGAGGCCGATGGCTATCGGCGTCAGCTTGGTCATCGACGGACGCGTGAGAAGGATGCCGAGCGGAATGGCGATCGCCAGCACGACGACGGCGGCGACCACGGTGAGCTTCACGTGGGCGATGGTTGTGTCCACCAGAACAGAAGTGTCGAGTTGGGCCGACTCGTTCGCGGTGAAGTCGGTCAGCGCGTGCCAGGTGATGAAGCCGGCACCGACGATGACGATCACGAGCGGTTCGAGCCACACGTCAATGGGGAGTCGCCGAAACCACGCCCAGAATCCGGTGCCCTTGGCTCGAGGGGGAGTGGTCTCCGCGGTCGGTGCGGGAGCGACGGGCGATGCGGTGTCGACGACGCTGTCGGTCTGGTCGCTCATGACCGATCGCCGCCAGTGTCGGGTCCGCCTGTGCCGAGCCCATCGGGGTTGAGCTCGCCGGTGTTGGGTCCGCCGTTGTCTGCTTCGGCCTCGGCGAACTCCGCGTAGCCGACCTCGTCGGGCTGTGCCTCGTCCAACTGGGTGCGGATGATGTCGATCACGCGGCTGATCCGCAGCCAGCCGATGAGTCCGCCCGTGCGGTCGGTCACCAGCGCGCCGCCCTGGCTGGCCGCGAGCATCACGTCGAGTGCGTCCTGGAGCGTCGAGGACGGTGCGACGAGCGGCAGGCGGGCGTCGATGTACGACGAGACGGTCGGCGCTGTCGCGATCTCGTCGACGGACGGCCATGCGCGCGGTTGCTTCTTATCGTCCACGACGACCACCCAGCTGGTCTTGGCGGCGCGTGCCCGGTCGATCACCCGGTCGGACGGTTCGTCGACCAGTGCGGTGGTGACCTGTTCGAGTTCGACGTCCTTGACTCGAGTCAGCGACAGTTGGGCGAGGGTGGCGCCCGAGCCGATGAACTCGCGGACGAAGTCGTTCGCGGGGTTGGCGAGGATCTCGGCGGGTGTGCCGTACTGCTCGATGTGCCCGCCGCGCGAGAAGATGACGACCCGGTCGCCGAGCTTGGTCGCCTCCTCGAAGTCGTGCGTCACGATGACGATCGTCTTGCCGACCTTCTTCTGGATGTCGATCAGACTGTCCTGCAGTCGGACTCGCGTGATCGGATCCACCGCGCTGAACGGCTCGTCCATGAGGAGAACGGGAGGATCGGCGGCGAGTGCTCGTGCCACACCGACGCGCTGTTGCTGACCGCCGGACATGTCCTTGGGGAGCCGCTTACCGAACTCGTCGGGGTCCAGTCCGACGAGGCGGAGGAGGTCGGTGGTGCGCTCGGCGATCTTCGCCTTGTTCCATCCGAGGACACGCGGGATGGCACCGACGTTGCGTTCGACGGTCCAGTGCGGGAACAGCCCACCGGACTGGATGACGTATCCGATCGACTGCCGGAGCTCGTCGGGATTCTCGTGCGTCACATCGCGATCACCGATGTAGATGCGGCCGTTCGTGGGTTCGACGAGCCGGTTGATCATCTTGAGCGTCGTGGTCTTGCCGCAGCCGGACGGACCGACGAAGGCTACGATCTCACCGGCCGCGATATCGAGGTCGAGGTCGGCGACTGCGGGCTCGCCTTGCCCCTTGTACTGTTTGCGGACCTGTTCGAGCCGAATCGAGGCTCCGGTGATATCCGGTCCGGCGTTCGGATGTTCGGTCGTGGTCATGAGAGTCCCCTCGGGGTCGTCAGCCGTCCGAGCAGGACCAGCAGCAAGTCGAAGATCAGGGCGATCAGGACGATGAGAACAGTTCCGGTGAGCGCCATCTCGAGCGCGTTGGCGCCGCCGAGGCGCGCGAGGCCGTTGAAGATTAGCGAGCCGAGTCCCGGGCCGAGGACGTATGCCACGATCGCCGCGACACCGACGATCATCTGCGTCGATACTCGGATACCGGTGAGGATTACCGGCCACGCGAGCGGCAGTTCCACGGTCAGTAGGATGCGGCCGCGCGAGAAGCCGATTCCCCGTGCCGATTCGACGACTTCGGGCGGAACGGACCGGAGCCCGACGATGGCGTTTCCGACGACCGGCATCGCGGCGAAGAACGCCAGCATGATGAACGACGACACGACGCCAAGCCCGAACGGAACGATCAGCAACGCGAGGAGCGCGAGCGTCGGGATGGTCAGTGCGATGCGGCTCGCCGTGATGGTCAACGCCGAACCGAGTGGCAGTCGGTAGACGAGCAACGCCACGACGATCGCCACCACCGAGCCGACGAGCACCGTCTGGAAGGCGAGGGACGCGTGCTGGTACGACAAGAACGCTATCGTCCCCTCACGACCCTGTATGTAGCTCCAGATGTTCACAGCTCATCTGTCTACTTGCGTCGAAGCGCAGGGCATATAGTTGCGATCACAGTGAGTCGAATTACCAGACCGGCTACCGATTCGCGAAGAAATGTGCGTCAGTCGAGTACGTCGACCGCGAGGTGCATGGCGGCGTTGACGGTGAGTTCCCGGACCTGCTGTCGATTACCGGGGAACGTCCGCGTGACGGTGACGGGGTCGCGTCCCGCGACGTGGATGCCGATGCAGACCGTGCCGACCGGTTTTCCCGGAACCGCCCCTCCCGGTCCGGCGATGCCGGTCGTCGAGATCGCGACGTCGGCGTTGAGCCGGCTAGCGGCACCGTCGGCCATTGCCGCGGCGACTTCTTCGCTGACTGCGCCGTGTGTCTCGATCAGTTCGGCTGGAACGTCGATGGCACCGATTTTCACATCGTTCGAGTACGAGACGACTCCGCCGAGCATGTACGCCGACGATCCCGGACGGTCGGTGAGCCGGGCGGCGACGAGGCCGCCGGTGCACGATTCGGCCGTGACGATGGTGCGGTCGGCGAGCCGCTCGATGAGAAGGTCGTCGATCTCGCGGCCGTCGGTGGAGTAGATACGGTCGCGGTGCCGGGCGAGTAGGAACTCGGCGAGAGCGTCGTACGCTGCGGACTGCTCCGCGGGGAACTGGGTGCTGATCTCCACTTCGCCGCCGCGCATGCACGTGGTGATCTCGAGTTCGTCGAAGCCGCCGACAGTGCTCTCCGCGTCGGTGAGCGATACAGCGAGATCGGGTTCGGAGAGCCCGTACGCGCGGATGGTCTTGAGGACGGCGGGCACTCGATTCCGCAGGGCCTCGCTGACCGCGTCCGTCGCGAGCGCCGTCGGCCACATCGCTTGGAGCTCACGCGGGGGACCGGGCAGGACCAGAACTGCGGGCCGTCCGTCGGCGGCCGGGACGGCGACGCCGGGCGCGGTTCCGGTCGGTGGAACGGCCTCGGCCCCGTCTGGGACCAGCGACTGCTTATCGATGGAGGCGACGAGCGACGCGGGGAGTTCGTCGACATCGGAATACTTGCGCCACGAACGGATCACCGATTCGATGGTCCGCCCCATCTCGGGATCGCGCGCGAGGCGACGTCCGGTGAACTCGGCGACCGTCGCGACGGTCAGATCGTCGGCGGTCGGACCGAGCCCGCCCGTCGTCACGATCAGGTCGACGCCTTGGGCGGCGAGGAACTCGAGTTGCGCACGCAGATCGTCGGGGCGGTCAGCGCACACCGTGATGTGGCCGACGTCGACGCCGAGTTCGAGGAGACGCTGCGACACCCACGGACCGTTACGGTCGGCGATCCATCCACTCAGAACTTCGGTCCCGGTAACGACGATCCCCGCGCGTGCACTCACGGAGTCGAGAGTACCCGCGCGGGGATCGAGGCGTAGGTCGAGAAGACCGGTCAGCCGAGGCTGAAGGGCTTGCCGTACAGCGTGATGTTGCCCTGGAAGGTGTCGGTCGAGGCCTGAACCTTCACGATGGCGCGCGCCGATGCGTGGCCCGCGCAGCCGTCGACGCCGAAGCGCTCCTGGCTGTAGGCGAGGCCACCGCGGCCCTTGGTGAAGCTGATGGCGTTGATGTCGTCGTCGTCGCCGGAGACATTGATGATCGGCTTGAACGCGGTGTCGCCTGGTCCGAGGGTGAAGCCGCCGCCGACATTGCCGGTAGCCGAGGGGCCTTCCTCGCCCGGTGCCTGGGTCGCGTCTGCTCCGCCGTCTGCCGACGCGCCGAAGTTCACCTGGCAGCCGACCTGGTAGCCGGCCGTGAGGGTTGCGCCCTTGATGTCACCCTTGGTGCTGATCGCGATCTTGCCGGAGACCCATGCCTCGCGGCTGGTCGGCACGTTGGTGGTGGCGCGAGCGCGGGTCACCGACTCGTCGTAGAGGCGGATCTGGATGCTGTTGCCGTCGCCCAGGTTCTTGCTCTTGTAGCCGCCGGGCAGCTTGCCCGCGTCGGCGGTGCCGGCCATGGTGCCGGAGGCGGCGATGAGTGCTGCGCCCGCGATAGCGGCGCCTGCTGCGATACGAGAATTCTTCTTCATGTCAGTTCAGTCCTTGTGCAGAAGTCGTCGGGAGGTCAGTTGAGGCTGAACGGCTTGCCGTACAGGGTGGACTGGACGTAGCCGCTGTCCGCGGAGATCGCGTCGTCCTCGTTGGTGAAGCCGTCGGCGGCCAGCACCTGGACCACCGAGCGGGCCGATGCGTATCCACCGCACTGCTCGACGTTGATGTTGAACGAGTCGACCATCACGGTGCCTTTGCCCTTCTTGAGGGACAGGCTGTCGCCGGAAACGAGCTTCACTTCGCCCGGCTTCAGGGGCACGGTGAGCGCGCCGTTGAGCGCGGGGCCGTCAGCGGAGAGCGAGCCGGACAGGCCGCCTTCGAGGCCGGTGATGTCGACCTGGCACCCCACGAGGTAGCCGACCTTCATCGTGCCGACACCCTTGCTGAGAGTGGCCTTATAGGTACCTGAGACGGCGGCCGAGCGGCCTGCGCCGTTGTTCGCGACCGAGTGGAGTCCGCGCGCGCTCTCAGCTGTGCGCTTGATTTTGACGACCTGGCCGTCGATTCCGGTCGACGTCTTGCTGCCGCTGGGCAGGCGCGCTGCGTCGGCGTCACCTGCGCCGATCATCAGACCGGCAGCGCCGACTGCGGAAACAGCGGCGACCGCGGCGGCGCGGCGTGCCATCGTTGTGGCCTTCTTGCTCATTCAGGTCTCCTACAAAATTTACGGGGAGGGTCGGTCGTTCATGTGGTTTCCCCGGGGAACCTTAACGTAAGGTGACCCTCAGAGCGACCGCTCAGAACCAGGCTGAGCGCAAAGAACCCGCTGAATTTCTTAGAATTGGCATGGTTTTAACGTTGTCGACGCCTCCAGACCTGGATCTTGTCCGGTATGACGGAAAAATCCTCTTGCCCCAAAGGTTGCAAGTGAAAGTGGTCACAAAAGTGAATTCTTGGTTTCGTACGGGAGTCTTGCGGCGATAGGTGTGCCGCAGAACGACGAAGGGCGAACCCGGAGAACCGGATCCGCCCTTCGTGTGGGTGCTTCAGGTCAGCTGAGGCGCTCGATGATCATCGCCATTCCCTGGCCGCCGCCGACACACATGGTCTCCAGGCCGAACTGGCCGTCGTACGTGTTCAGGTTGTTCAGCAGGGTCGTCGTGATACGGGCGCCGGTCATGCCGAACGGGTGGCCGAGCGCGATCGCGCCGCCCGACACGTTCAGCTTGTCGTGGTCGATACCCAACTCTGCGGCCGAACCGAGAACCTGGACGGCGAACGCCTCGTTGAGTTCGGTCAGGTCGATGTCGTTGATCGACATGCCTGCCACGCGCAGTACCTTGCGGACCGCCTCGATCGGGCCGAGGCCCATGATCTCCGGACTCAGACCGGTGGCCGCAGTCGCCACGATGCGGGCGAGCGGCTTGAGGCCGAGTTCCTTGGCCTTGGTGTCGCTCATGACGACGAGAGCGGCGGCGCCGTCGTTCAACGGGCACGCATTGCCGGCGGTGATCGTGCCGTCCGGACGGAACACCGGCTTCAGCTGGGAGATCTTCTCGTAGGTTGTGCCTGCGCGGGGGCCGTCGTCGGCGGTCACCTGGGTGCCGTCGGCCAAGGTGATCGGGTCGATCTCGCGGGCGAAGAAGCCGTCGTTGATCGCCTTCTCGGTGCGGTTCTGCGACAGGACGCCCCAGCGGTCCTGGTCTTCACGCGAGATGCCGGTGTAGCTGGCGACGTTCTCGGCGGTCTGGCCCATCGCGATGTAGACGTCGGGGATGAGGCCGTCCTCGCGGGGATCGTGCCATGCGCCCGCGCCGCCCTCGGCAGTCTTGGCGGTACGTGCCTCGGCATCGGCGAAGACCGGGTTCTTCGAGTCCGGTGCGCCGTCGGCCGCACCCGACACGGCGAAGCTCGAGACACTCTCGACACCGCCCGAGATGAAGACGTCGCCCTCGCCGGCCTTGATGGCGTGGAACGCCATGCGCGTGGTCTGCAACGACGACGAGCAGTAGCGGTTCACTGACACACCGGGGATGTGGTCGTAGCCGAGCTGGACGGCGACGCTGCGGGCGATGTTGTAACCGCCCTGACCACCGGGCTGGCCGATGCCGAGGTGAAGATCTTCGATGAGCGACGGGTCGAGCTCGGGCACCTTCGCCAGTGCCGTAGCCACCATCTGGCGAGCCAACTCGTCCGGTCGTACGTCCTTCAACGATCCCTTGCCTGCGCGGCCGATCGGGGAACGGGCTGTTGCAACAATCACTGCTTCTGTCATGCGCGCCACGGTACCCCTGTTACAAGAACTCGTCGTGCGTTCAGTCCGCACGGAGCCGGCGTTCGGTCCGCTCGGCGGGCCGGTCAGGTGAGAACGCCGCGAAGGTGCGAACATGGACGGTATGCGCATTGCGAATCACGTCGTCGACCTGGTCGGAAACACTCCGCTCGTGAAGCTCAACTCGGTTGTGAAGCCGGGCGCGGGCCTCGTCGCAGCGAAGATCGAGTACCTCAACCCCGGCGGCAGCTCCAAAGACCGCATCGCCACCCGCATGATCGACGCGGCCGAGGCCTCTGGCGAACTGAAGCCCGGCGGCACCATCGTCGAGCCGACCTCCGGCAACACCGGTGTCGGTCTGGCGCTCGTCGCCCAGCAGCGCGGCTACAAGTGTGTGTTCGTGTGCCCCGACAAGGTGGCCGAAGACAAGCGGAACGTGTTGCGCGCGTACGGTGCCGACGTCGTCGTGTGTCCTACCGCTGTCCCACCGGAGCACCCCGACAGCTACTACTCGGTCTCCGACCGGT
Source organism: Gordonia sp. (in: high G+C Gram-positive bacteria) (assembly GCF_052106715.1). Taxonomy (NCBI): domain Bacteria; kingdom Bacillati; phylum Actinomycetota; class Actinomycetes; order Mycobacteriales; family Gordoniaceae; genus Gordonia; species Gordonia sp. (in: high G+C Gram-positive bacteria). The sequence goes on along the minus strand of NZ_JBQEDL010000005.1, from coordinate 52,995 downwards.
TGACGCGTGAGACGCCCGGCGGCTGGAAGCCCAACCAGTACGCGAATCCGAACGGGCCGCTGTCGCACTACGAGACCACCGGCCCCGAGATCTGGAACGACACCGACGGTAAGGTGACGCACTTCGTCGCGGGCGTCGGCACCGGCGGCACCATCACCGGGACCGGCCGGTACCTCAAAGAGGTCTCGGACGGCGCAGTGAAGGTCGTCGGCGTCGACCCGGAGGGCTCCGTCTACTCGGGCGGCTCCGGCCGCCCGTACCTCGTCGAAGGTGTCGGCGAAGACTTCTGGCCGGACGCCTACGACCCGACTATCCCTGACGAGATCATCGCCGTGAGCGACTCCGACTCGTTCGAGATGACCCGTCGCCTGGCCCGCGAAGAGGGACTCCTCGTCGGCGGCTCGTGCGGCATGGCGGTCGTGGCCGCTCTCGAAGTGGCCGAACGTGAAGGCCCCGACGCGCTCGTCGTCGTCCTGCTGCCCGACGGCGGACGCGGCTACATGTCGAAGATCTTCAACGATGACTGGATGAGCAGCTACGGCTTCTTGCGCACGCCGCTCGACGGTCGGGAGATACCGGAGTCGACGGTCGGCGACCTCCTGCGCGACAAGGCCGGTTCGCTGCCCGACCTGGTCCACACGCACCCGCAGGAGACGTTGCGCGACGCCATCGAGATCCTCCGCGAGTACGGGGTGTCGCAGATGCCCGTCGTCGGAGCCGAGCCGCCGATCATGGCGGGCGAGATCAGCGGCGCCGTCAACGAACGCGACCTGCTGTCGGCCGTATTCGAAGGCCGCGCGAGCCTCGCCGATCCGGTGTCGGAGCACATGGGTGAGGCGTTCCCGTTGATCGGCGCAGGCGAACCCGTCGCCGCGGCGATGCAAGCGCTCGGCGAGTCCGGTGCGTTGATGGTCGTCGAAGAGGGCAAGCCCGTCGGCGTCATTACTCGCCACGACCTCCTCGCATTCGCGAGCACCAATCCGATCCCGGCACACAAGGAAGGCTGACGACATGGGTGATCACGGTTTCTCCACGAAGGCGATCCACGCGGGCTGGGATCCGGACCCGCGGACCGGCGCGGTTAACGTACCGATCGTCGCGAGCTCGACGTTCGCGCAGGACGGTGTCGGCGGTATGCGCGACGGTTTCGAATACGCGCGGACCGGCAATCCGACCCGTCGTGCGCTCGAAGCCAATATGGCGGCGATCGAGGGCGGTACGTACGGGCGCGGATTCTCCTCCGGCATGGCGGCCACCGACGCGATGCTGCGCGCCGCGCTGCGCCCCGGCGACCACATCGTGATCCCGAACGACGCGTACGGCGGGACGTTCCGCCTCATCGACAAAGTGTTCACCCAATGGGGGATCACCTACTCGGTCGCGCCCGTCATCGACCCCGACGCCGTCGCCGCAGCGATGACGCCGCAGACCAAGCTCGTGTGGATCGAGACGCCGACCAACCCGCTCCTCAACGTCGGCGACATCGCCAAACTCGCCGACGTCGCCCACGCGGGCGGCGCGCGACTCGTGGTCGACAACACCTTCGCCACCCCGTACCTGCAGCAGCCACTGGCACTCGGTGCGGATGTCGTCCTGCACTCGACCACCAAGTACCTCGGCGGTCACTCGGATGTGGTCGGCGGTGCCATCGTCACGAACGACGAGCAGACCGACGCCGACATCGCGTTCCTGCAGAACGGATCCGGCGGCGTGCCGGGGCCGTTCGACGCGTACCTCACGATGCGCGGCATCAAGACCTTGTCCGTCCGGATGGACCGGCACTGCGACAATGCGGAGAACCTCGTCGACTTCCTGGTGTCTCACAAGGCGATCGACGCTGTTCTCTACCCGGGACTCGACGGGCACCCCGGCCATGCAACAGCCGCTACGCAGATGCGTCGTTTCGGCGGCATGATCTCCGTCCGACTCGCTGGCGGACGCCAGGCCGCGCTCGACTTCTGCGCGAAGACCAAGGTCTTCACGCTCGCCGAATCGCTCGGCGGCATCGAATCGCTCATCGAGCACCCGGGCGCCATGACGCACGCGTCCACCGCGGGCTCTCTCCTGGAGGTCCCCGACGACCTCGTCCGCCTCTCGGTCGGCATCGAAGACATCGACGACATCCTCGCGGACGTAGACCAAGCCCTGGGCTGAGCCTCGCTTTTCGAATCGGGCACTTTTCATCGGCGCAGCGCCGATGTAAAGTGCCCGATTCGTCAGCCGACGTTCTGCCGCAGCTCGATCGCGCCGCCCACCTCGTCGGGGGCGAACTCAAGTCGCTTCCAGGTGAAGATCAGTGGCAGCCACCCGATGTTGACCAGCATGTTCGTGATCTCCTGATCGCGTTCCCACTGGGCGTGCGCGTGGTGGAACGCCCATCCGTGCAGTTGCACCGCGATCCGTTCCTCGGGCCAGACGAAATCGATACGCCTGCCGCCGACGTAGCGCTGCTGCAACCAGCCGCCGATTCGATGCTTACGCAAGAAGCGGACGAACTTGCGCTCCAGCTCGGACTCGGACATGTCCTCGGCCGAGGCCAGCAGCTTCTTGGCCTTCGCCATTCCGCGTGCGCCCGTGTTGCGGTCGGCGGCTGCGCGCAGTTCTTTGAGGGTCACTCGTCTGCGGAGCAGCGCGGCATCCATCATGTCGATGCCGTCCCGGAGTTCGGCAGCGCCGAGTAGCACCGTCAGCGGGCGGGCGGTGGTGACGATGCCCCGCACCCTGGTGGTGTCCTCGGACGGAAAGGTGCGACGGCAGACCTGGGTGTCCACTGTGCACGCCGCCCCGTGTCCGGTCCGGGGAACCGACAGCGTGATCGGGGTCGGCAGGTCGTCGGTGAGGCCGTGTAACCAGACCGCCGACGACCGGTCGATCACTCCGCCGTGCGCAAGCGCTGCGATCCGGATCATTGCGATGTCGGACATGCGGTGCTCCGCCGACATGAACGTCGACTTCGCGTGCGGAATCCACAGTCCGGCAGTGGTCCTCCCGTAGATCGCGTCGTTCGACATCCCCAGCGTCTTCGCCTGATCGGTCGAGATGACGCCGTCGTGGTCGGCCAAGAACTCGGCCACCCTCACCGCTTTTGCCCGTCGTTCCCCCATACTCGGTCAGACGCAGCGATGCTCCACCTGGTTCCACAGCGGCGATTCGGGTGTGTCGAACCGGCACGCACCCCGCCCCGAACACTTCGGCACTTTTCATCGGCCCTGCGCCGATTAAAAGTGCCCGATTCCTCAGAACGTCGCGAAGTGTTTAATCGTGTCCGTCCGGACGGTGCCGAATGCGGCGCTGGCGATGCGGCCGGAGAACGCGGGCGGCAGGCCGACGCCTGCCAGTTCCATCGCGAACTTCCACACGAGGCGGCTGCCGTGGTCGGCGGGGGAGACCTCCGTGTACTCGCCGAACTTGCGCAGGCCGGGGATGTTGGCGCGGACACCGCGGAAACCGTTGCGGTACGTCGACGTCGCCGGGTCTTCGTCCCAGATGAAGAACTCCTCGTCCATCTTGATGAACCCCGGGGCCAGGACCACCGAGCGTGTGGTGCCGACGTGGTGCGGCGGCGCAGACGTGAAGGTGACCGACGCTAGCGCACGACACCAGTCGAGTGTGTTCTGTCGGGTGAACTCCGCCCAGGCAGCCTCGGGCGAGACGGGCACCGTCACGTCGATCTCGTAGCGCATGGTCGCCGCGTCGTAGAACGGCTCGTCGAAGGATTCCAGTTCGTAGGCCATGCCGCAGTGTATCGACGGAGGCCCTCGGACATCGAGTGGAACCGAATCGGGGTCTGATGCGTCTAACTGAGTAGAGGAACTTCACTGGCGTGGGGGATCGGTCGGGGCAGGGCCGCAGACATCGGGGGATGTGCGGCTCTGCCCCGGCACGAAGGCTTGGCGACCCGAGAGATCGTCCGAATCATGTTCTGCTACACCACGATTCACAACATGTTGTGCGGACAATGCGTTGTGAATCAAGCAGTGTTGAACGGGTGGACGAGACGCGGTGGGGTGCCCTGGAGTGGGGCACGTACGCGTACTCGTTCGGCCATCGCCTCGTCGTGATCCGCAAGGCGCGCGGCTATTCACAAGAAGTGCTCGCCGAACGTTCCGGGCTTCATCGCAACCAGATCTCGAACCTCGAACGCGGCACGAGCAATCGCGAACCGCACGTCGCGGATCCGCTGCTCTCGACGGTGTATCGGTTGGCAGGCGCACTGGGAGTCCCGCCCGCCTATCTGTTGCCCGACCTCCGGTCGCAGGTGGCGCCGGTATCGTTCGAGCAGTCCTCATCCGCGGAACTGTCCGCTGTGGAACAGGCGCTGCGCGATCTACTTGAGCATCAGGCCCACTGATCCTGCAGATGTGCGAAGCGGCACCGGACCCGTCGGGTCCGGTGCCGCTCAAGACTTCCCGATCAGGAGTGGTACGGCTCCGCGCTCACGAGCGTCACCTTGATCGTCGCGCCGCTCGGCACGGTGTACTCGCGGCTGTCGCCGACCTTGGCGTCGATGATCGCGGCCCCGAGCGGTGAGCTCGGCGAGTAGATCTCCAGATCGCTGGACGCGCCTTCTTCGCGCGTCGCGATGAGGAAGGTCTCCTTGTCGGACTCGTCGCCGTCGTAGTACACGGTGACGACGGATCCGGGCAGTGCGACACCCGACTCGGCGGGGGCCTCGCCGACCTTCGCGTTGTTCAACAGGTCCTGCAGCTGGCGGATACGCGCCTCCTGCTGTCCCTGCTCCTCGCGGGCCGCGTGGTAGCCGCCGTTCTCCTTGAGATCGCCCTCTTCGCGACGCTCATTGATCTCGGCGGCAATGACTGGTCGGTTCGCGATAAGCGAATCCAGCTCACCCTTCAGGCGCTCGTACGACTCCGGCGTCAACCAGGTCACCCGAGTATCAGTCATTGTGGTCTCCTTTGCTGTCCGCGAATGGACTGCTCTAAATGCAGCAACACGACCCCTCGCGAGGTCGTGCACAGTGCAGTCTATCAGTTCGTGTGTTTTATGGCACATGCGTCGCGCCGGCGTCCCCCGCTTCGAGGCCCTCCCGGTACGACGGCTCGGCTCGTTTCAAGTAGGCCACGATAGCGTACGTCGCCGGCATGACGACAATCTCGACGAGTGTCTTCCACACGAAACCGATCACCACGTAGTTGATGAAGTCCGACCACGTCGAGATGCCGATCGCAGTTGCGGCGATCGAGCAGAACACCAAGGTGTCGAAGAACTCGCCGACGACGGTCGACGTGATCAGGCGGACCCACAGGTGACGTTCTCCCGCGCGCTCCTTCATCTTGACCAGCACATACGAGTTCAAAAGCTCGCCGACCACGTATCCGGCGAGGCCGGCGGCCACGATCTGCGGAACTGCCCCGAGGACGGTCTCGAACGACGACTGACCGTCGTAGAAGTCGGCGGCCGGAAGCTCGATCGCGAGCCAGAAGCACAACGACGCCAACAGGATGACGACGAAACCGGCGCCGACCGTGCGCCGCATCGCGCGGAACCCGTAGACCTCGCTGATCACGTCGCCGATCACGTAGCTGAGCGGAAACAAGAAGAACGCGCCGTCGGTCACCAGGCCGTTCACGTGGAGAGGCCCGAGGTCGAATTGCAGCCAGTCGAACAGGACGACTGCTTTGGTGGCGGCGATGTTGCTGATCAGCATGACCCCGACGAAGACGGCGGTCAGGACCGGGAAGTACGGACTCGACACCCGTGCGAAGACGGCGCGGTTGATCGTCGTCGTCATGCTGCGGGCTCCAGGTACGGCGGGATGTTGGTGGTGCAGCCGAACACCTCGCCGATCACGGCGGGCTCGGAGGTGAGGACCTCGGTCTTCGCGCCGACTTGGGTCTCGCCGCCGGCGGGGACCATGACCTCGCGGCGTCCCACTTCTGATCCGTCGTCGGCGCGGGCCCGTACGACACATGAGACGGCGTCGTCGGGATTGCTGCGGTTGACCGTGTACTGGACCGACACTGTGTCGGACGAGACGATCTCGAACGCGGTCGCGTCGCCGGAGACGTCGGGGTCGGCGAACTGCTTGTAACCGAGAACGGCGATGCCCAGGCCGAGGAGGACGACGACGACCGATGCGACGTAAAACCAACGTCGGCGGCTCGACGGTGTCCGTTCGGTCGGGTATGTGGCGCGGGGACCGCTGTGCGGAGCGCGGTCGTTGCCGCCCCCGTCTGAACTGCTCACGTGTCAATACCTACCATGAGTAGTAACAGCGAGCGAAGGTGAGGAAGCGTGAGCGAACACGCGAACGGTCTGCGTCTCATGGCCGTGCACGCACATCCCGACGACGAATCGAGCAAGGGCGCAGCGACCTTGGCGAAATACGTCGCTGAGGGTCACGACGTGATGGTGGTGACGCTCACCGGTGGGGAACGCGGCGACGTGCTGAACCCGGCCATGGACCGACCCGGAATCTTGGACAACCTGACCCAGGTTCGCCGCGACGAGATGGCCGAGGCCGCCGCAGCGCTCGGCGTCGAGCACCACTGGCTCGGGTACATGGACTCCGGTCTGCCCGAAGGGGATCCGAAGCCGCCGCTGCCCGACGACTGCTTCGCGTTGGTTCCGCTCGAGGAGTCCACCGGTCGGCTCGTCGAGGTGATCCGGTCGTTCAAACCGCATGTGATCGTCACCTACGACGAGAACGGCGGCTACCCGCACCCCGACCACATCCGGTGTCACGAGGTGTCGGTCGCCGCATACGACGCCGCCGGAGACCCGGACCAGTATCCGGACGCGGGCGAGCCGTGGACGCCGCTGAAGCTGTACTACACGCACGGCTTCATCCGGGCCCGGATCCTGCGGTTCTCCGAAGCGTTCGAGAAGGAGGGCGGGGACAACCCGTTCGCGGAGTGGCTCAGCAAGTGGAAGACCGACCAGGGCGACCTCATGGCGCGGGTCACCACGCAGGTCACATGCGGCGACTACTTCGCGCAGCGCGACGACGCGCTCCGCGCCCATGCCACCCAGGTGGATCCGAACGGCTTCTTCTTCGCGGTGCCGCTGTCGTGGCAGCAGGAGCTGTGGCCGACCGAGGAGTTCGAGCTCGCGCAGACTCGAGTGAAGACGTCGATCCCCGAGGATGATCTCTTCTCCGGAATCGAGCAGCCATGACGATCGCCGCATGGGCCACGAACGCTGTGGTCTTGGCCGCCGACCAGGAGCCGAAGGGCCCCGAGTTCGGCAAGGCGTCGCCGCTCGGTCTGCTCATCATCATCGTGTTGCTGATCGCGGTCTTCTTGTTGATCCGGTCCATGAATCGTCAGCTCAAGAAGCTGCCGGAGAGCTTCGATACCGAGCATCCCGAGGCCGACCAGGCGTTCGACGAGGGCACCGAGACGTCGGCGGCCGACGACGCGGCCGCTCGTCCTGACTCCGAGCCCGGCGCCGACCCCGAAGTCCGGGACGGCGCGAGTGACGACGGGACTTCGCCGTCGTAGAACTCGTGTGACCGGTGCGCGCGGGTGCGGACGTGGCACGCTGGAGGCCATGGCGAATCGTCTTCAGCAGAGCAATTCTCCGTACCTGCGCCAGCACGCGGACAATCCCGTCGACTGGCAGGAGTGGGGCGACGAGGCGTTCGCGCAGGCGCGCGAGCGCGATGTGCCGATCCTCTTGTCCGTCGGATACGCCGCCTGCCACTGGTGTCATGTGATGGCGCACGAGACATTCGAGGACCCTGACCTCGCCGCCCAGATGAACGCAAGTTTCGTATGCGTGAAAGTCGACCGCGAGGAACGCCCGGACATCGATTCGATCTATATGGCGGCGACCGTCGCGATGACCGGGCAGGGCGGCTGGCCGATGACCTGCTTCCTGACCCCGGGCGGCGACCCGTTCTACTGCGGAACCTACTTTCCGCCGCGCTCGCGTAACGGTCAGGCCGGTTTCGCCGAGCTCCTCGACGCCGTCCACGGGACCTGGACCACGCGCCGCGACGAGGTCGAGGTGGCCGGCTCCAAGATCACCGAGCATCTGCGAGCCACCGCGCAGACGCTCCCGGAGGGGCCGCGACTGGACATCCAACTCCTCGCGGACGCGACCGCTTCGATTCTTGCCGATGAGGATCGGGCGCACGCGGGTTTCGGACGGGCGCCCAAGTTCCCGCCGTCTGCGCTGCTCGAAGGGCTGCTCCGGTCAACCGAGTACACCGGCGAGGACACCGCGCTCGACGCGGCGACCCGCACCCTGCACGCGATGGCGCGCGGTGGGATCTACGACCAGCTCGCGGGTGGATTCGCGCGCTACGCAGTCGACGAACAGTGGGTCATCCCGCACTTCGAGAAGATGCTCTACGACAACGCCCTCCTATTGCGCGCCTACGCCCACCACGCACGACGCACCGGCGACGCTCTCTCCCTTCGGGTAACCGCCGAGACCGTCGCCTTCCTCGACGAGTATCTGTGGACGGGGAGCGGCTATGCGTCGTCGTTGGACGCCGACACCGAAGGCGTCGAAGGACTGACCTACGTGTGGCGTCCCGACGAGTTCGCCGAGATCCTCGGCGACGATGCGGCGTGGGCGGCCGAACTGTTCACCGTCACCGACACCGGGACGTTCGAGCAGGGCTCATCGACGCTCCGATTGCCGTGCGACCCCGACGACGCAGAACGCTACGAATCGGTGCGCGCCCGACTGTCGACGGCGCGCGCGCAGCGCCCGCAACCCGACCGCGACGACAAGGTCGTGACCGGGTGGAACGCGTTCGCGATCACCGCGCTCGCCGAAGCCGGAGCGAGCCTCGACCGCCCCGAATGGATCGGCCGGGCCCGCGAGATCGCGAACGGTCTCTGCGACGTCCACCTCGTCGACGGGGATCTGCACCGGTCGTCGCTCGACGGCGTCGTCGGCACCCCGCTCGGCGCGCTGGAGGACTACGCGGCATTCACGACAGCTCTCTTCACTCTGCATTCGGTGACCGGCGAAGAGCGTTGGCGCACAGTGGGTCTGGAGATTCTCGACCGTGCGATCACGGTGTTCGCCGACCCCGACGAGACGGGCGCGTGGTTCGACGCCCACCCGGGAGGACTGCTCCTGCGCCCCCGTGACCCGGTGGACGGCGCGACCCCGGCCGGAGCGTCGCTCATCGCCGAAGCGCTCGTCGCATCGGCCGCGGTGGCCGACGTCGACGCACAGCAACGGTATGCCGACCTCGCCGACGCCACTCTCGCTCGCGCCGGGATCATCCTCGCGAAAGCCCCTCGGTCGGCTGGGCACTGGCTCGCTGTGGCCCAGGCCTACGTCGCCGGACCCGTCCAGGTCGCGGTAGCGCAGGCCCCCGACTGCGACGGCGCGATGGCGGCGCAACTACGGAGACGAGCGCCAGGCGGTGTCCTGGTGATCGCGGGCGAGCAGGACTCGGGGCCGCTGTTGCAAGAGCGCGGTCCGGTCCCGACCGGTGGCCGGCTCCGTGACGCCGCATATGTGTGCCGTGGGCGCGTCTGCGACCTTCCGGTCACGACGGCCGACGCCGCACGGCTGTAAAGGGTTCGTTCTCCTCCGTGGCGGCCGCGTTCGACACGTCGCCGAGCCGGTGCTACCGTCGACGACGTGTCGACGACCTCGTATTGGCGTTTCTTTATCCAGGCTCCGGGTGAGCCTGCGATGAAGCGGTAATACGCGCGTCGAAGATCCCGGAGCCTGAAGCAGTGACCGATTCGGTCGCTGCTTCTGTCGTTTCCGGGATGAGCTGCGCCAGCAGGAGCGTTCTCGGAGGCGGCACCCGGACACCATCGCCCCCGCGACAACGCACTGAAAGGCCAGAGAACGTGACCACCACGACCTCACCAGCATCGAGTACTGCCACCTCCGACCGACGGGTGACGGCGTTCTCGCCGATCCCGTCACCGGAGGCGCTGCGCACCGAACTTCCGCTGACCGATCGTCGCGCCGAGATCGTCGCCCGGGACCGTGACGAGATCGCCGCGATCCTCGCCGGTCGCGACGATCGACTGATCGTCGTCGTCGGACCGTGCTCGGTGCACGACCCCGAAGCCGCCCTCGACTACGCGCGTCGTCTCGCGCCGCTGGCCGTCGAGTACGCGGACTCGCTGAAGATCGTGATGCGCGTGTACTTCGAGAAGCCGCGGACCACGGTCGGGTGGAAGGGCCTCATCAACGATCCGGGCATGGACGAGACATACGACGTGGAGCGCGGACTGCGCACCGCTCGCCGACTCCTGCTTGACGTGATCGACCTCGGCCTGCCCGTTGGCTGCGAGTTCCTGGAGCCGACGAGCCCCCAGTACATCGCCGACACCGTCGCGTGGGGCGCGATCGGTGCGCGGACCACCGAGTCGCAGGTGCACCGTCAGCTGGCGTCGGGACTGTCGATGCCGATCGGATTCAAGAACGGGACCGACGGCAACGTGAAGGTCGCGATCGACGGCGCGCAGGCGGCCGCTGCCCCGCACGTGTTCTTCGGCATCGACGATCAGGGACGCGGCTCCGTGGTCCAGACGTCGGGCAACGAGGACTGCCACATCATTCTGCGTGGCGGCACGCCCGGACCGAACTACGATGCGGCGTCGGTGCTCTCGGCCGCCGATGCGCTGACGAAGGCAGGTCAGTCGCCGAAGGTGATGGTCGACTGCTCGCACGCCAACTCGGGCAAGGACCACGAGCGGCAGGCCGTCGTCGCCGTCGAGGTCGCGCAGGCGTTCGCCGCCCGCCGTGCCGCAGGCGAGCCCGTCGTCCTGTCCGGCGTCATGCTGGAGAGCTTCATCGAGCCGGGCAACCAGGCCGTCCCCGACGACGCCGCGGGCCGCGCCGCCCTCGTCTACGGCAAATCTGTCACCGACAAGTGCATGGGGTGGGACGCCAGCGTCGACGTCCTCGCTGCCTTGGCTGGAGCGTCCACGCCACCTTACGAGCAGTAGACCCCTACCCGTCTCGTTGGTGTCACCAGGTGACACCAGCGAGAGGGTCTCGACTCCGCTCGACCAGCGTGAGGGTCTCGACTCCGCTCGACCAGCG
>NZ_JBQEDL010000005.1:32183-41897 GCF_052106715.1 Gordonia sp. (in: high G+C Gram-positive bacteria) | reverse complement strand
TGAGGGTCTCGACTCCGCTCGACCAGCGTGAGGGTCTCGACTCCGCTCGACCAGCGTGAGGGTCTCGACTCCGCTCGACCAGCAGCGGGGCACGTCAGGTGGCGATGCTGAACTGCTTGATCTTGCGATAGATCGTCGCGCGAGACAGGCCGAGGGACTCGGCGGCCGCGCGCTTGTTGTAGTCGTTCTCGGTAAGGGCGCGGACGATCGCGTCCCGCTCAAGTGCCTCGATCTGGGAGAGGGTGTGGCGACCGAAGGTCCGGCAGACCGGCGGTAGCTGGTCGACGTCGACGACGCCGGTTCGCTGCTTGCGGACCACTGTCAACAGCGTGTTGCGGAGTTCGGCGACGTTGCCCGGCCAGCCGTACTTCGCGAGCTGTCGCATCGCGGCGGGGGATAGCCGCAGTTCGTCGCCGCGGGTGATCCGCCGCAGCAGCAGCGGAACGAGATCCTGCAGATCCTCGATGCGATAGCGCAGAGCCGGAATCGTCACAGTGCGCACGAAGATCGGTAGGAGGACTGTGTCCAGGGTGGTGTCGCCGTCGCCCAGATCGGCCGTCATGCCGAGCCATCCATTGTCCACGCAGCCCGATACGAGATCGGCGATCTGCTCGACAGTCGCCGGATCGAGGGTGTCGATGTCGCGCAGGATGATGTTGAAACCGTCGTGATCGAGTTCGTCGGCCAGATCGGCGAGGCCTGCGCCGGCGAGTGATTCGGGTCCGAACACTCGAACGTGTCCGGGGCGGTGTGCTTCGGCAGCAGCCTTGAGCGCCGAACACCGACCCGTGCCCTTCTCTCCGGAGGCGACCGCCCACTGCGACGTCTCCAACGCGCGGAGCAGGTCGATGCACGCCTGCCGCCAGACGGAACTGCGGCCGGCGAGGCCCGGCAGTGAGGCAGGCGTTCGACGCGAAGTCGGTGTCGACGCAGCCGCGGACTCGACGATGTGGACCGTGAACAACGCCGCAGACGCGAGAGACTCCACAGCGTCGACACGCGTGATGCGGACAGTTGTACCGCTCGGCAATTCGTCTGCCGCAGAACGCTTTCCGGTGCTTGCGCAGTCTACGGCATGCTCGATCATCGCGGCCTGATCGGACGATTCGACGGTGCGACGCAGCCGCTGATTCATCAGAACCAGGTCGTCGCTGACCGCAAGCACCATGGTGCCCGCATGGCGACGGCACGCGATGTTGTACGCGTGCAGCAACGACGACGCGACCGTTCCCGACATCTCCAGGAGTCGGTCCTCGATCTGCTTCGCGGCCGACAGCGCGAGCGTCATCATCAACGCGCCGCCGTGCTCGATCCGCCCGGTGAGGTCGATGACCCCGAGCATTCGGCCCGACATCGCGTCGACCACCGGAACGCCCGCGCAGGCGAGGCCGACGAGCGACTCGCGGTAATGTTCGGCGCCCACGACGAGCGTCGGTTTGCGCGTCTCCAGCGTCGTGCCGATGCCGTTGGTCCCGACAAAGCTCTCGGCGTAACTGAACCCCGGCGCCAGGCGCACCGTGTCGAGATCGCGTCCCAGCCGACCGATCGCGCCCGCTCTGCTGAGCACCACTCCGTCACTGGAGGTGAGGATCGCGCTGACCGGCTCGGACTCCAGGCCTTCGGCCAGACGCTGCATGATCGGACGTGCAGCCGCCACCAGCGGACTGTCCAATTCGGGTTCCCGTACGAACGGCAGGTCGATCGGATCAGCGCAGATGTCCATCGCCATCGACCGTCGCCACGAGTTCGAGATGGACTCCCGAACGCCGTCGGTCGCGGTCGCGTCGGTGAGGAACCGGTGACGCACTTCAATCAGATCGTCGTGAGGCATACTTCTCTCTTCTCAGAGGTCGGGCCGGGGCCTCCTGCCTCTAGACTATGACGTGGCTCACTGTCTGTGCGTCTCAACTTGAGACTACTTGCAGATGCAAGTTGAGCGAGCGAGGCGAGTGGGGGGACTCGCTTCGCTCGCCCAACCGACTACATGGCGACAGGCTCAGATCTTCAGTTCACCCATCTCCGACCAGTCGGAACCGTCGATCTCGCGGCTGATGATGCGCGGGGTCTCCTTCAGGGCCGGCCGCATCGCATCGAGGCCGTCCTTGAAGTGCTGAGAATTGACGTGGGCGCTGCCTGCGTCGCCGTCGGCGAAGGCCTCGATCAGGGCGAACTCAGACGGATCCTCGGCGCTGCGGAACCAGTCGAACCACAGATTGCCCGGTTCGCTCCGCGTCGCCTCCGTGAACTCGCGCGTGCGATCGAGCCACCCGTCGACCTGCTCGTCGGCCACCTTGAATCTGACCACGATGAAGATCATCGTCTGCTCCCTTGCTCAGTAGATGTTCGACGGTCGGATCATACCCTCGGCGAGGTCTCCGAAACCGGGAGCTTCGATGGCGCCGGGATGGCCCATGACCTCTTCGACCACCGCGGTCTCAGTGGTGAGCAGTAGTGCCGCGATCGACGCCGCGCTCTCGAGAGCGGCCCGAGTGACGTTCGTCGGGTCCATGATCCCGTCCTCGAACATATCCGCATAGCTGCCGGTCAGCGCGTTGAATCCGTGACCGGACGGCAGTTCGGCGACGACGTCGATCACGGCGTCGCCGTCGTAGCCCGCATTCAACGCGATCCACCGCAACGGCTCGGGAAGGGCCGCCCGGACCACGGCGACGCCGACACCTTCGTCATCGTCGAGGGTGAGGGAGTCCAACACGCGATGCGACTGTGCCAGCGCGGTACCGCCGCCTGCGACGACGCCGGAGGCGACCGCGGCCTCGGTGGCGGCGAGCGCGTCCTCGACGCGGAGCATGCGCTCTTTGAGTTCGACGCTCGTGTAGCCGCCCACCCGGATCACCGCGACGCGGCCCGTCAGGCGTGCGATCCGCAGATCCAAGCTGTCGCGGTCGGCGTCGATACGGGCCCGCTCGCGTTGCGCCCGCAGTTGTGCGACGCGCGCGTCGATCAGCGACTGCTCGCCGGTCGCGCCGACGATCGTCGTCGACCCCTCGGTGACGGTGACGCGGCTGCAGCGGCCGAGATGCTCACCGGTCACCTCCGACAGTTCGAGACCGGTGTCCTTGGCGATGACGTGCCCGCCCAGTGCGACGGCGAGATCCTCGAGTTCGGCGACGCGACGGTGCCCGAAACCGGGTGCGCGGACGACCACCGAACGCATGTGGTTGTGCATGTTGCCGCCGACGAGGAACTGGAGCGCCGGACCGTCCACGTCCTCGGCCAGTACCAGCAGCGGACGGTCGGCGCGCTTGGCCGACTCGACTGAGGGCATGATGTCCTGGACCGACGTGATCTTCTTGTTGGTCAACAAGATCACCGGATCGTCGAGGACTGCTTCCATCCGCTCGTGGTCGGTGACCATGTAGCCCGAGATGTAGCCGTGGTCGAACTCGATGCCGTCGACGACGTCGACGGTGAGCCCCGGTGTGTCGCCCTCCTCAGTGGTGATGACGCCGGAGTCGCCCGCGTAGACGACGGCGTCGGCGATCGCCGCGCCGATCACATCGTCGTCGCTGGCGGCCAGTGCCGCGACCCGCAGGAGGTCGTCGCGCTCACTGATCTCCACCGACTGGCTGCCCAACGATTCGAGGACCAACTCGACGGCGCGCTCGATGCCGCGTCGGACCCGCATCGGGTTGGTGCCAGCTTCGACGGCGCGCATGCCCTCTCGGACCATAGCCTGCGCGAGGACGGTGGCCGTCGTGGTGCCGTCGCCGACGACACCGTTGGTCTTCATCGCCACCTCCTTCACCAACTGGGCGCCCATGTTGGCGAACGGTTCGCGCAACTGGATCTCGCGAGCGATGGTCACGCCGTCATTGGTGATGGTCGGGGGACCGGTGAGCTTCTCCAGGACGGCGTTGCGTCCCTTCGGGCCGAGCGTCACTTTGACGGCATCGGCGAGCGCATCGACCCCGCGCTCGAGGAGGACTCGTGCATCGGCGTTGTACCGCAGTTCTTTAGCCATGATCGGGAGGCCTTTCGGTCGAAGAGGGAGAGTGAATCAGGGGATGAGGATGGCGCGGCCTCGTACCTTGCCCGCGTCCAGGTCGGCGAGTGCGGTGGCGAAATCGTCGAGGGCATACGTGCTGGTGTGCAGCGAGACCTTGCCTTGTGCGGCGAGAGTCATCAGTTCGCCGAGGTCGTTGTACGACCCGACGAGGTTGCCGATGAAGTTGATCTCCGTCGAGATGATGTCGATGGTCGGGATGTCGATGTTCTCGCCGTACCCGACCACGTAGTAGTTGCCCGCCGGACGGAGCATCGCAACGCCCTCCTTGGTCGCGCCGCCCTCGCCGACGAAGTCGAGGACCGCTTCGGCTCCGTGCCCGCCCGTCATCTCGAGGATCCTCTCGACGTGCGAGCCGTCGGCGACGATGCCGTGGTGGGCGCCGACGTCCAGTGCCAGCTTCACCGCATCCGGGTTGCGATCGACAACGACGATCGTGACGCCGCAGATCGCGTTCAACACCTGGATGCCGATGTGTCCGAGACCGCCTGCGCCGATCACCACACACGTCTCGCCCGGCCGAGTGTCCCGGGCGACCTTCGCGGCAGCGTGATAAGCGGTCAGGCCTGCGTCGGCCAGCGCAGCCACATCGGCGGGCTCGAGCGAGTCGTCGAGTTTGACGACGCTACGTGCTGTGGTCTTCAGGTACTCGGCATAGCCTCCGTCGGTGTCGATGCCCGGGAACGCGTTGTTCTCACAGTGGACGTCGTCGCCCGCGCGGCAGGCGCGGCACAGGCCGCATGTGATGAGCGGATGCAGGATCACCTTGTCGCCGACGGCGACGTTGGTGACCGCCGAACCCACCGCGTCCACCCAGCCCGCGTTCTCGTGGCCGATCGTGTAGGGGAGCGTGACATTCGACTTCGCCTCCCACTGACCTTCGAGCACGTGCAGGTCGGTGCGGCACACGCCTGCGCCGCCGATCCGCACGATCACGTCCAATGGGCCGTCGATCTCCGGTTTGGGAATATCGGTCATCTCCATCGGCTGGTGATAGCCGACGACGCGAACTGCTCTCATGACTGCTGCTCCTGTGCGCTGTGGCGAGTGTCGGTGACGAGCGGGCCGGACGTCCCGTCGCAGTCGTCATCGGAGTACCGGGTGGCGAGGACACCGCGGCACCAGTGGCCGTTGCCTTCTATCGAGATCCGGACCGACCGCGCGAACCGCAGTTTGACCGGAACCTCGTCGTCGGGAATCGGGTGCCCGTGATCGTCGACGAGCACACGACTGTTCGGGCACGCCGACAGGCCGATCGAGACACGCCTACGGAGCAACGCCGACTTGAATCTGCCGGACGGCAGATCGCGGAGCAGGACGCGGCCGACGCTCTCGTTGGTCGCGCCACCGTCCCGGATGAGGGCGGTCAGACTGCGTTCGAGCGCGGCCGTGTGGGCCTTGCGCATGAACGTCAGACGGAGCTCGTCGAGATCCTGATCCGCTTCGTCGCCGAACGTACCGCGATAGCCGGCGTGCGCGGCGAGACCCGCATTGATCTTGTCGCTGTCGTGGTGGTCGTCGAGCATCACCCGGACCACACCGATGTCGTCGATCGCTTCGAGTGCGTCGAGGGAGTCCGACGCCATCAGGTAGGCGAAGTTGGGCGAGCAGAACGACGTCGGCAGTCGCAGATGCACTTCGACGCCGATGTCGTCGATCGCGATGGACCGCACGAAATGCAGGTCGGTGATCGGCTCGTCGAGTTCGGGATCGATGACGGTGTCCAGCGCCGCCATGATCTGTGCCTCGAGGGAGTCGACGCGCGTCGGCCGTTCGTGAAGAGTCGTCATCGTCGACCCCTATGCGTTTGCGCCGACGGGAGCCGGCGCACCGACCGGAGTCTCCCGATCGGCAGGCGGCTTGACCTGCAGCTCGTCGGGGACCTGGATGTGCGGGTACAGGTTCGCGGCATTGAGGCCGAGGACCTTGCGCTTCTGGTCCATCGTGAGCGGCGCGTACTCGGTCATGTCCTCCGGGATCTGGAAGTCGACGAAGCGCTCGATGAGCCAGCGCGGCGTCCACAATGCGTAGTCGCTGGAGAAGATGATCTTGTCCTCGCCGATCCAGTACATGAGCTCGCCCATCATCTGCGCGAAGTAGCGGGGGCGAGTGTGGATGAACGGCATTGCGACGGCCATCCCGCCGTACACGTTGGTCTCCTGGGTCGCGATCCAACAGAAGTCTTCGAGGCGAGGCAGGCCGATGTGCTCGATGACGAAGTTCAGGTCGAGATAGTCGGTCGCCACCTTGTCGACGTCGCCGACGTCGAAGGCGTCCTTGTCGAGCGGCCGGATGGTCGGTCCCTTGTGGACGTGCACGTTGGTGATCCCGAGGTCCTGGCACACGTCCAGGTATTTGCGCGACCACATGTCGTCGAGCTTGTAGCCGCGGGATTGGCCGTGCCATTCCGCCGTGTACAGCTTGACGCCGGTGAAGCCGTATTTCTTGTGCGCCTCACGCATCGCGGTGATGCCGTCCTCGCCGTCGCGCGGGTCGTACGCGTAGTTGTGAGTGAGCTTGCCCGGATTCGCTTCTACGAGGTCCTGCGTCTCGCGGAATTGAGAGAAGTTGTGATTGTAGAAGTCCCGCAGCAGCGTGGTCTGGAAGATCGCGTGGTCGACGTATCCGTCGGTGAAGAGGTCCTTCATCAGACGTTCGCCGCCGTAGTAGGTGTACGTCTCGTAGTCCCACTTCTCCGACTCCGGGCTCAGATTCCGGTGGTAGTCGTAGAAGCAGTCGATGAACTGCTTGCCGTGAATGTTCTTCAGATTCTCTGGTCGGGCGTCCCACAGGTGCACGTGCGCATCGACGATGAAGAACTTCTCGCCATCCTTCTCATACATGACAGACTCACTCTCACTTGGGCTGAAACAGCGGCTGATCGTTTCTCGGCCCGCCTCGCACACGCTAATACCGGGAACTGATGGTGGCCCCGCCGGGAGCCGAGTGAATTCTCGGCTCCCGGCGGGGAGTCTCTAGGACATCGCGGTCAAATCGAATCCGATGAATTCGGCGGCCTCTTCGGGGCTGGCGAACAGCATCGTCTTCTCGTCGAGGTGGACCATGCGTCCGTAGTGGGTTGACGAGATCTCTTCGAAGACCGATCCGTCGAACTCCTGACCGAGAGCGTCGGTGAGCTCGTCGTAGTCGAATTCGAGGCGACCCGAGCCGTCGACGCGGATCATCGACGGATACTCGGTCAGTTCGACTCCGTCCTTGTCGCCCATCACTTCGGCGACGACTCGACCGATCGGGGTGTTCATCAGGGTGACGCCGCACATGTTCGAGAACTCTGTGGCGGATCCGAATTCCATGCTCACTTGGTCAACTCCTCTGGGACTGGGACCTCGATGGACTCGAGGACCTCGGTGAACTTCGCTTTCGCGTTGTCGAGGCTGGTCGCGAATGTGACCGACTGCTCGGCAGGCTGCGACCAGATCGGCTGCAGCGCGTTGGCCGCGTCCAGGCAGCGGGGCACCCACTCGGCCATCCATTCGGCGAACTGTGCGCGGTTGCTCTCGCCGAACTCCTCATCGCGCGAGAGCATCCGGAACAGGTTGCGGGTGTAGCCGAGATCGCGGGAGTAGTCGTGCTCTCCGGTGCCCACGATGGTCGGAGTGATGTAGTCGCCGTTGCGGGCGGACACCTGCATCACCAGTTCTGTGCGGAACAACGATCCGACGAGCTGCTCGAAGACGATGTTGGTGACGAACAGGAGCTTGCACCAGTCGCCGATAGCCGTGAGACGTTCGACGGCCTCCCGCGTCGGCTGCCACTCCGGAGCATTGCGCCAGACGTCGACGTGGGCGCCACCGTCGAAGGCGTCGACCTCGTCGTCGAGATCAAGGTTGAACAGCGCGAGGTCCTGGGCGGACCGCATCTTGTGCGCAGCGTTCACCGCGACCGCGGTATTGATCATGTTGGTGGGGCCCGACCGCTGGATCGAGGCGAACACGTGCAGCGCCAGACCGTTCTCGGCATGCATCCACGCACCGAGATTGCGCTCTATGAAGCGCAGCCACGGTCGGTTCCAACCCTGGTAGGCGTGTGCGCGTTTAGCGTTCGACAGGCACAACTCCACTTGGTGGACCACCGCGGAGTTGTTGCGGAAGATGGTCTGCTCCCACTCCTCGTTCGGGTCGAGGAAGGCGTGCCAGTTGCTCGACTTCGCGGACGTCCACTCCTGCGGGTAGCCGCCGGGGCCGTCGCCGAAGCCGTAGATCCAGCCCTGGGTCAGATACCTCGCGGGATCGGGCTGCACGTCGACGGTGACGTCTTCGTACATCGTCGCGCGCTTCTTCGCGGGCTCGAAGTAGCTGTACTTGCGGCTGCGGGAGCTCGGGAACTCCAGAGCGCCTGCCTCGGCATCGGTGAACTCGATGCTCGGGAAGCTGCGCTTGGGTGCTGCTGGTGCGGACATACCTTTCGTTCCTGTCGTCGGGCCAGTCGTCGGTGGCGGCTGGCTGATGGTCGGTCGGCCTCGGCGGGGTTACGCCGGGGGCTCAGTCGAACGCGGGGCTGGTGAACTTGTCGTAGAAGACCTGATCCTGGGGAACCGCCATGGCGTCGGCGAGCGCGAGCGCTGCGTCGACCATGGGCGGGGGACCGCACAGATACACCTCCGTCCTTCGCAACTCGGTTTCGGCCTGCTCGACGACGTCGGTGACGTTCCCGTGTGCGACGGTGACTCCGTCGGGCGGATCGTCCATCGATTCGGACAGGCAGGCGGTGAATGTGAAGTCCGGCAGCTGTGCGCCGAGCCGGGCGATCTCGTCCAGATAGAAGAGGTCGCCGGCGGTGCGCGCCCCGTAGTAGAAGCGGATCGGGCGGGTCAGGCCGGTCTCGGCGGCGTGCCGGAGCAGGGCGAGGACCGGGGCCATGCCTGCGCCGCCGCCCATCAGGACGATCGGCAGCACGTGCCCGTCCTTGATCGTGAACGAGCCGTACGGTCCGGTGATCTGCAGTTCGTGGCCTGCTTCGAGTCCTTCGTCGAGGAGGCCGGCGAACAGGCCGCCCGGATACTTCTTGATCAGGAACTCGAGTTGCTTCGGGTTCGACGGCGTCGTGGCCAGCGAGAACGAGCGCGTGGTGTCGTCGTGGCCGGGAATCTTGATGTCGCAGAACTGGCCCGCCTTGAACTCGAAGGTCTCAGGCTCGGTCAGATCGAGTTTGAGCGAGACGATGTCGCCGGTCATCGGTTCGACAGCGGTGACCCGGGTCGTGATGTCTTGGATGGGGGCGCCGCCGAGGAGTTCGTCCTCGTCGAAGTTGAGGAGTTCGATCTCGCAGTCGTCGTACGCCCACGTCTTGCACAAGAGCACGTAGCCCTCGTCGGCCTCGGCGTCGTTGCAAGCGAACGTCGAATGCCCGTCCATCTGGACGTCGCCGTCGAGGACGTACGACTTGCAGGCCGAACAGCGTCCCTCGCGGCAGCCGTGCATCAGGTGAATTCCCTGGCGGAATGCTGCGTCGAGGATCGTCTCGTCTTCGGTGACCTCCATCTCGATGTCGACGGGGACGAAGGTGACGCGGTGGGTGTCGCTCACGGGGTTTCTCCTGGGTATCGGGGGTCTCGACTTCGCTCGACCGGCGTGGGGCGCGCTGCTAGGCGGGCGTGGGGCGTGCTGCTCGGCCGGCGTGGGGCGCGCTGCTAGACGGGCGTGGGGCGCGCTGCTCGGCCGGCGTGGGTC
>NZ_JBQEDL010000005.1:10854-32083 GCF_052106715.1 Gordonia sp. (in: high G+C Gram-positive bacteria) | reverse complement strand
GCGTGGGGCGCGCTGCTAGACGGGCGTGGGGCGCGCTGCTCGGCCGGCGTGGGTCTCGACTCCGCTCGACCTGCTGATCGAGCGGAGTCGAGATCGTTGCTAGACGCGCGAGTAGTACTCGGCGGCCACCGTGTCTGCGCGGTAGTCGTCCAGG
This sequence comes from Gordonia sp. (in: high G+C Gram-positive bacteria), assembly GCF_052106715.1. Taxonomy (NCBI): domain Bacteria; kingdom Bacillati; phylum Actinomycetota; class Actinomycetes; order Mycobacteriales; family Gordoniaceae; genus Gordonia; species Gordonia sp. (in: high G+C Gram-positive bacteria). The sequence continues at coordinate 31,929 of NZ_JBQEDL010000005.1, read as the reverse complement.
TGCTTCTTGCGTTCCTCGTCGCTCATCTCGTTGAGCACGACGTTCGGGCTCTGGAACGTGATCCCGCGGATGTCGTCGAGCGTCCACAGCTTCTTCGGATCGTCCAGGTGCAGATGCGGCTGACCGATGAGAGTCTTGCCGTCGTCGCGGACATAGCCGAGGTTGCTGACCACGTCGGCCAGATCGGTGTTGTGGTGCAGCGTCTCCCATTCGCGGAAACCGGTGAGACGACCCATGTTCGGGGTCTCGCGGCCTTCGTACTCGCCGCGGAACGCGGTGGTGTCGGTCCACCGGCAGGTCTCCGAGCAGTACGTGCGCCACTGACCGTCGACCTTGTCCTCGACGAGATCCTCACGGATGAGGCACGGCACCATGCACGTCCAGCACCGGTGCGGGTACTGGTAGCCGACGTCCTCGAATGCGATCGGCTTGTTACGGCCCGGGTACGCGAGACGGTTGTAGTTCTCCCACCACTTGCCGAACTTGCTGTACCAACCCGGGTATTTCTCTTCGAACCACTCGAAGTCGGCGTCGGTCATGGCGTCGATCCGCCAGTAGTTGACCGGCCAGCCGGTGGCGAAGAAGCGGGCCACCTCGTGCACGTAGTGCTTCTCGGTGATGCGCTTCCACGACTCCTCGACCAGATCGTGCGGGATGGTCAAGCCGTACTTCTCCAGGGGCAGAAGGTAACTGCGGTAGTAGTCGTCGTAGATCCAGCGACGCCACATCTCGGCGTAGCTCTCGCGATCCTTGCGGCGGTCCTTGGTGCCGTATTCGATGAACGTGCCGATCGCCGCGTCGACGACACAGTGGTTGTTCCACCACGCGTATCGAAGATCGCGTTCGAGGAGCGGGCGATTGCGCTCGTCGGCCAGCGCCATCAGGAGGATCGAGTAGCCGTTCGAGATGTGCCGCGACTCGTCGGACTGCACCGAGTGGAAGACCGTCGGCAACAGATAGTCGCCATTGGCCGCCGCCTCATCGGGCATGGCGACGAACAGTGTGTTGGTGAACGCGGTCTCGGCGACGACCGTCAGATAGATGTTCGCCGCGGTGATCGCGTCGCCGGTGATGAACCCTTCGCCGAACTGTCGGCCGATGGTGCCCGCGTAGTTGTTCGCGAACGCCTTCTCGGTGATGTCGAATCCGGCCGGGTCGATGTAGTTGTTCATGTACAGCTTCTTGAGATTCATCTGAATCGTCGAGTGCCGCACTTCGTCGATCATCTGGACGGCGAGGCCGTTGTGGATCTCGGGGTTGGGGACTGCGTCGATGGCCATCGGCATCGCGCGGGCCGCCGAGATCTCCGGGAACGGAATGATCGACAGGAACAGCTTCTGCCATTCGAGCCACCGCTCCTGGACTTGACGGAACATGTTGCCGCGGATGGCGCCGTCCATCGCGCCGTAGACGCGGTTGTCCTTCTCCTCCTCCATCGGGAAGTACGAACGCATGATCTGCTTGAGCGGGTCCTTCTTGGGGGCCTTCTCAAACGTGTAGTCGGTGCCGAATCGTGTCGCCGGGGTGGCAAAAGTCGGTTCCCACGACAATTCGGTGATCTTTGCATGAGCCTTGGTAAGGCTTTGCCTGCTCAAAATGCGCCTCCTCATTGTGCGAAGCCGACCGGAGTGCCGACCTCGGTTGACGTGGTAGAGGCAATTCAAGTGGGTGAGACAAGACATGCGCGTCTCACTATGAGATTCAGATCACAGTGGGTGGTCGACATGACGCGACGACCGACTCGCCGCCGCAGGTCACCGCGTCGTCAGGAAATCTCCTCCAGATCCTTGCGCGGAGCAGCGGGTTCGCGCGGCGTTGCTCGGGCGCGCAGTGCTCCCACCGTGACGTCGACGACGACGAACGCCAGTAGCGGCCAGCCGAGAAGTGGGATGAACCAGCCGACCGCGACGGCCACGACGACCACCGCGAGGATCAGGCCGATCGGAGCCTCGCGCAGCGCGCCCGACGCCGGGGCCCTCCCGACCCGCGAACGCTTGCTGTGCCGTTGGAACCACGAGCGGTAGCCGAGCACGATGATCGTTATCAGGGCGAGCATCAGCACGAACAGGACGATCTGGTTGGCGATTCCGAACAGCAGTCCCATATGCAAGGCGATGCCCCAGGTGGCGAGCTTCGCGGCCACCGGCCAGTCGGCGAAGCGATTGACCGACACCACCGTGTCGGTGGCCGGGTCGACCGCGGCGGCATCGGGGGAGAACTGCCATGCGCTACGGACTTCGGTCACGGTGAACGCGGTCGAAGCGTCGGCCGGGAGCGTGATCTCGACACCGTCGCCGATACCCGCAGATCGCGCCAAGGCGAGTGCGGCGTCGACCTTGGCCACCGCCATGGAGGTGTCGCCGCCCGCGGACATCGAGCCGCCGTGCTCGGCGTGTTCCCCGCCGGCGGGAGCCGTCGCCGTCATGCCGGGCAGCGTGGTGTCCGTCGCGGGGTTGGACCAGTTCAGCGCGCTGCGCAACTCGGTGACGTGCTCGCCCGCGTACGTCGACCAGGTCAGGCCAGTGGCCGACAGGAACAACAGGCCGACCGCGACCCATATCCCGACCGTCTGATGCCTGCCGATGGTGCGGGCTCGGCCGGTCTTGCGTCGTCTCGACGTGGTTCGCGCAGCCCGGGTTCGGGTCCACCAGAGCGCTACGCCTGCCAGGGTGATCACCCACAGCCAGGACGCGGCGAGCTCGCTGTACAGGCGACCGATGTCGCCCAAGTGCAGATCGCGGTGCAGATGGTCGAGCCATTGCCGTACGGGCAGAGCGAACGCGCTGCCGTACACGGGGAGGTCACCAAGCGTCTGCGCGGTGACGGGGTCGACGAACACTGCACGGCGCACCGATTCGCCGAGCGTCGGGTCGTCGAACACCACGGCGGTCGTGTCACCGGATTCGGCGGGCGGGCGGACAGCGGACACCGGCAGGCCGGGCAGCACCGCCTGCGCGGCCTGTACCTGTGTGGCGAGAGATTGCGATTGCCCGGTCTCGGACGTGTGCAGTTGGTCGCGGTAGACGACGTTCTCGATCGACGGCGCGAGCGCGTAGATCGCGCCGGTGACCGCCGCGACGAGGAGGAACGGAGCCACGAGGACCCCTGCGTAGAAATGAAGTCGATGCAGCATGCGGATACCCGCACGCCTGTATGCAGACATGAGGAAATGAGCCTTTCGCTCTGAGTTCTGTCGGGCCGTCTGTGGGTGCGCCCACGTGAGAGGCCCGGTGAGTGTGGAAGAAGCTCAGAGCGCAGGCGGACCGCGAAGCCCGACGGCGCCGAGGTGCAGATGGACGACGGGGGCGCCGACGATCCGGACGATCTGCGGGCGCGTCGTCGAGCGACGCATGCCTCGGTAGGTGAGCAGCGCGACGACCAAGACCACGACGTCCCGCACCGTCGACACCAATGCTTCGAGGGCGGCGATCGCTACCAGCGCGGCGGCGGTACCGAGGATATGAGTCACGGCCATCGACGGCGCAAACAGATCATGGTGGTGGCCGGACAGAAGGACGAGCAGAAGGTGGACGGCGCCCTGCCCGAGAAGAAGCGCGGCGAAGCCGGGGAGTCGGGGAGTGGCGGTGACGATCGCGCCGATCGCGACGGCGACGGCCATCGCGATGAGCAGCGTCGACGTCGACGGGAGCATGCCTTGGGCCGCGGCGTGCGCGGTGATGCCGGTCAGGGCACACGCGCCGCCGACAATGCCGCCGCGCGTACGCGCGGGGACCTGGTCGACGGGTTCGGGCACGCGCTGAGCATACGGGACCGTCGGCCAGGGGCATGGGCGTGGTTCAGCCGAGCACGACCAGCCAGACGGCGATGTAATGCAGCAGCGCGGCCACCGCGGTACAGGCGTGGAATACCTCGTGGTGTCCGAATACGCCGGGCCACGGTTCCGGCCACCGCAGGGCGAACAGGACGCCTCCGACGCTGTAGAAGACGCCGCCGACGGCCAGGAGGATCAGGACCGGGACGCCGACGTTCTGCACGAGAGCGGGGAGGACGGCGATGATGACCCAGCCGAGGAGGATGTAGAGGACGACGCCGAGCCAGCGCGGGGAGGCGGGCCACCGCATCTTCAATGTGACGCCCGCGAGCGCGCCGCACCAGACGATGCCGAGCACCCACCAGCGAGCCGGACTGTCCAGGCCCATCATGCAGAACGGCGTGTACGTGCCCGCGATGAACACGAAGATCATCGAGTGGTCGGCGCGCTTCATCGCGACGCGGTGGGCGGGCGAGGTCCAGTTGACGCGGTGATACACGGAGCTGACGGTGAACAGACCGCAGATCGTGATGACGTAGACGATCACCGAGAGTATCGGTCCGACGGTGCGCAGCATCGCGGTGCCGACGATCAGCATCACGCCGATGGCGGCGGCGATCACCGACGAGTACTTGTGGATCACGCCTCGCAGCGTCGGCTTCCCGGCACCCGCGGTTTCGCGGCCAGGCGCAGGGTAGGTCTGGTCGGCCTCTGACAGATCCATCATCTCGCCTACGGTACCGTAAGTTTCGCGTCAGTAACTTGTCGCGAGCGTAACATCGCCACCGTGAAACTGCTTCCCGACGCACTCCGCAGCGGCATGTACCGAGTGTACGAGAGTCGACTCGTACAGCTGATGGATCCGGACCGATTGCCTCGGCACGTCGCCATCATCTGCGACGGCAACCGTCGGTGGGCGCGCGAAGCGGGATTCGACGACGTCAGCCACGGGCACCGCGTCGGTGCCAAGCGGATCGCAGACATGCTCGGGTGGTGCAGCGAACTGGGGATCGGTGGAGTCACCATCTATCTCCTGTCGACCGAGAACCTGTCGCGTGAGTCCGAGGAACTCGACGCGTTGATGCAGATCGTCCCGGACATCGTCGAAGAGATCTCACACGGAGACTGGCGGGTGCGAATCGTCGGCAACCTCGACAGCCTGCCGAACCCGGTCGCCGATCGACTGCGCGAAGCGTCGGCGCGGACCGACGGCCTGTCGGGGATGAACGTGAACGTCGCCGTCGGCTACGGCGGCCGTCAGGAGATCGTCGACGCCGTGCAGAAACTCTTGTCCGAGGCGGCGGCGAACGGTGCGACGGCCGCGCAGATGGTCGACGCGGTGACCGTCGCGGGCATCGACTCCAACCTGTACACGTCCGGCCAACCCGATCCGGATCTGGTGATCCGCACCTCGGGCGAACAACGGTTGAGCGGGTTTCTGCTGTGGCAGAGCGCCTACTCGGAGATCTGGTTCACCGACGCGTACTGGCCGGAGTTCCGCCGTGTCGACTTCTTGCGCGCGCTGCGCGACTACGCCGCCCGCAACCGCCGCTTCGGCAAGTGAGCGCGTCGACGCCCGCGATCGTCACGTTGGAGAAGTTAGGCGTCGCCTACAGCGTGCACAGCTATGAGCACGACCGCCGCAGCACCGACTACGGCGCCGAGGCCGTCGAGGCGATGGCCGAGCACGGATTCGCCGCCGACCAGATCTTCAAGACGCTGATCGTCGACGCCGACGGCGCCCTGGCAATGGCAGTCGTCCCGGTGCCGCAGAAGCTGTCGTTGAAGGCCGTCGCACGTGCGCTCGGTGCATCCAAGGCGGTGATGGCCGATGCCGCGAAAGCCTCTCGCGCTACCGGCTACGTTCTCGGCGGTGTGTCTCCCGTCGGGCAGAAGACGACGTTGCCCACCGTCGTCGATGAGACCGTGATCTTGTGGGACACGATCCTGTGCAGTGCGGGCCGCCGCGGCCTCGAGATCGAACTGTCGCCCGAGGATCTGGTCTCGCTGACCTGCGCGGTCATCGCTCCCGTAGCTGCCTAGCGGGCCGGCAGTCGGGGTCAGAGCTTGCGCAGGCGCACCTTGTTGATGGCGTGGTCGCGATCCTTGCGGAGGACGAGGGTGGCCCGGGGCCGCGTGGGTAGGACGTTCTCGATGAGGTTCGGACGGTTGATCGACGTCCAGATGTCACGGGCGGCGATCTTCGCCTGCTGGTCGGTCAACGACGCGTAGTGGTGGAAGTGCGAGTTCGGATCCCGGAACGCGGTGCTGCGCATCTGAAGGAAGCGGGAGATGTACCAGTGCTCGATGTCCGACGTCTTCGCGTCCACATAGATCGAGAAGTCGAACAGGTCGGAGACTGTCAACGTCGGACCGGTCTGCAGAACGTTCAGGCCCTCGACGATCAAGATGTCGGGTTCGCGCACCTCGTGGTACGCGTCCGGGACGATGTCGTAACTGACGTGTGAGTACACGGGCGCCGTCACCAGTGACGCACCGGACTTGACCTCGGTGACGAAGCGCAGCAGCGCGCGCCGATCGTACGATTCCGGAAAACCCTTGCGGTGCATGAGACCGCGTCGTTCCAGTTCGGCTGTCGGGTACAGGAAGCCGTCGGTGGTGACCAAGTCGACCTTCGGGTGGGTCTCCCAGCGCGACAACAGTTTGGCCATGACGCGGGCTGTCGTCGACTTCCCGACGGCGACGCTGCCCGCGATGCCGATCACGAACGGGACTTGGCGGTTGCGTTGATGCTCACCCAGGAACGTGCTCGTTGCTGCGAACAAGCGACGACGCGCCTCGACCTGCATGTGGATGAGACGCGAGATCGGCAGATACACCTCGGCGACCTCGTTGAGGTCGATCTGTTCACCGAGACCGACGAGTTCGGTGAGTTCCGCCTCGGTGAGGACCATCGGCATCGACTGCCGCAGCTCACGCCACTGCTTGCGGTCGAGTTCGAGGTACAGCCCGGGGTCGCGGTCACTGGAACGGCGCGCCATGCCGGATAACGCTACAGCCCGGCGTGTGAGCGCGGCACGTCCGGCACTGGAGTCAACAGCTCTGGGGAACAGCTCCGGGGGCAACTAGCCTGGGTGCCATGACTGCCTCCGTGCGCCCGTCCGACGACCCGGTCCTCGAGTACCTCCGCATCGGACTGGCTTTCGACCGACTCGAAGAAGGATTCGTCGACGCCTACACCGGCGACCCGGCACTTCGCGCCGAAGCGCAGAACGCCCCGCGCCCCGATCCCGCCGACCTGGCCACACGAGCGCGCGACCTCCTGAAGCGACTGCCCGACGGCCTGCCCGTCGATCGCGCCGAGTTCGTCGGCTCGCACGTCCGCGCACTCGAATGCTCGGCCCGCAAGTTCGCGGGCGAGGACGTCGGCTTCGTCGACGAGGTGCGCGCCTACTTCGACGTCGACATCGCACCGGCCGACCCGGACACGTACCGACAGGCGCACTCCGACCTGGCGACGGCGCTCGGCGTTCCCGGCGCGACCGACGACGTCCTCCGCGACGAATACCAGCGGTATCGCAGGGCGCAGGAGATTCCAGCCGATCTGACCGAACCGTTGATCGCCGCGTTCGCCAGCGCGCTGCGCGACATCGTTCGCGCCGAGTTTCCGCTCCCGGCAGGCGAAGTCGTCGACTTCGACGTCGTATCCGACAAGCCGTGGTCCGGGTTCAACTACTACCTCGGCGACTACCGGTCGAACGTCGCCGTCAACACCGACCTACCGCAACATCTGTCGGGCCTGCCCGGGCTGATCGCGCACGAGGCCTACCCCGGCCACCACACCGAACACTGCCGCAAAGAGCAGAAGCTCGTCGGCACCGGGCAGCTCGAACACCAGATCTTCCTCGTCAACACCCCGCAGTGCCTGATGGCCGAAGGGCTCGCCGACCACGCGCTCGAGGCCGCGTCCGGAACGCGCTGGCAGGAGTGGGCCGCCGAGATCTACGCCGACTTCGGGCTCCGGTTCGACGCCGAGAAGGCCCGCGCCGTGTCGGCGGCGACCGCTGGGCTGCTCACCGTCCGACAGGACGCCGCCCTGCTCCTGCACGACCGGCATGCGGACGTCGACGCCGTCGCCGCATTCTTGCAGCAGTGGCTGCTGGTGAACCCCGACCGTGCGCGGCAACAACTGCGCTTCCTCACCTCGCCGCTGTGGCGCGCCTACATCTCCACGTACGTCGAGGGCTATCAACTGCTTGGGCGGTGGCTCGACGATGCGCCCGACGCCCGCCTCACGCGATTCGGTCGACTGCTCGACGAGCCGCTCACCCCTGCGGTTCTGCGCGCCGAACTGTCGCCTTAGACTGGACGCCATGAGTCTGTTCACGCAGTCCCTGGCCGATCTCGACCCCGATGTGGCTGCCGCCATGAACGGCGAGTTGTCCCGCCAGCGAGACACCCTCGAAATGATCGCTTCGGAGAACTTCGTGCCGCGCGCCGTGCTGCAGGCTCAGGGCAGCGTGCTCACCAACAAGTACGCCGAAGGCTATCCGGGACGCCGCTACTACGGCGGTTGCGAATACGTCGACGTCGTCGAAGACATCGCGCGCGACCGTGCCAAGGAACTGTTCGGCGCCGAGTTCGCCAACGTGCAGCCGCATGCCGGTGCCCAGGCGAACGCCGCGGTCCTGCAGGCGCTCATGGAGCCGGGGGAGACGCTGCTCGGCCTCGACCTCGCACACGGCGGTCACCTGACCCACGGCATGCGGCTGAACTTCTCCGGCAAGCTCTACGAGAACGCCTTCTACGGTGTCAGCAAAGAAGACTTCCGCATCGACATGGACGAGGTGCGCAAGATCGCCCTCGACACCAAGCCGAAGGTCATCGTCGCCGGCTGGTCGGCCTACCCGCGCACCCTCGACTTCGCGGCGTTCCGCGCGATCGCCGACGAGGTCGGAGCCCACCTGTGGGTCGACATGGCGCATTTCGCGGGCCTCGTCGCCGCCGGACTGCACCCGAACCCCGTCGAGTACGCCGACGTCGTGTCCACCACCGTCCACAAGACCCTCGGTGGCCCGCGGTCGGGCATGATCCTGGCCAAGAAGGAATGGGCCAAGAAGCTCAACTCCGCGGTGTTCCCTGGTCAGCAGGGCGGCCCGCTCATGCACGCGGTCGCGGCGAAGGCCGTTGCACTGAAGGTCGCGGGCACCGACGAGTTCGCCGAACGTCAGCGTCGCACCCTGTCGGGCGCCGCGATCCTCGCCGACCGCCTGCTTGCCGACGACGCGAAGAAGGCAGGCGTCACCGTCCTCACCGGAGGGACCGACGTCCACCTGGCGCTCGTGGATCTCCGCGACTCCGAACTCGACGGCCAGCAGGCCGAGGACCTCCTCCACGAGGTCGGCATCACCGTCAACCGCAACGCGGTCCCGTTCGATCCGCGGCCGCCGATGGTCACCTCAGGTCTGCGCATCGGGACGCCTGCCCTCGCGACTCGCGGATTCGGCGACGCCGAGTTCACCGAGGTCGCCGACGTCATCGGGACCGCGCTCGCCGCAGGGAAGTCGGCCGACGTCGCAGCCCTGCGTGCCCGTGTCAGCGCACTGGCCCTGGATTTCCCGCTGTACGAGGGACTCGAGGACTGGGGCCTGATGAGCGGTCGGTAGCCCCGATCATCGATAGCCGGTTTCCGTCGAACGTCGTTTAGGGTGGTAGACGTGGCTGTACTTAGTGAAGACGAGTTGATCATCGCGCTCGAGAAGGCGCTCCCCGAGATCTCCGAGGAACACGCGGCGGCAGCCCTGGACTGGAACCCGGGCGACTGGGTGCCGTGGGACAAGGGGCGCAACTTCGCTTTCCTCGGCGGTGAGGACTTCGAACCGGGTCAGGAGACGTTGTCGCCCACGGCGGCCGCGGGGCTGCTGGCGCTGCTGCTGACCAAGGACAACCTGCCGTCCATCCACCGGGTTCTCTCGATCCACTTCCCGCCGTTCTCGGAGTGGCGGCAGCTGATCGGCGTATGGACCGCCGAGGACAACCGGCACTCGATCGTGCTGCGCGACTACCTCGTCGTGACCCGCGCGATGGACCCGGTCGAAGCCGAGAACTACCGCCGAATCCACGTCGTCGCAGGTTGGCGGCAGACTCCCGAAGAGGTGGCTGATCTCGGTCCGCTCGACGTCCTCGCGATCCTCGCGGTTCACGAGAACCAGTGCGCGCACTACATCACCAAGCTGATCGAGTACGCGGAGGACCCCGATCTCGTCACCATCCTGGAGAAGATTCGGATCGACGACGCCGCACAGGCCGCCATGTTCCAGGCGTACCTGATGGCAGGCGCGGTCGCCGACCAGGAGACGACGGTCCTCGCCGTCGACCGTGCGCTCGCCGGTATCGAGCACATCGGGTCGGACATCGCCGACTTCGATACCCAGCGTGAGTACATCAGCGACTTCGAAGACGCCGAGTCGGACGCCGCGATCGCCGCCAAGCTCGTGCAGGAACTCAAACTCGAGAGCCTGCAGAGCCTGAGCGAAGAAGCCGAGGCTGCACGGAATCGGATCCTGGAGCGCGCCGCAGGCCGGCTGTAGATCGGCTGAACGAACCGCGACAAAGACCCGCGGGGCGGGCCTCCCACGGAGGAGGCCGCGCCCGCGGGTCTTTCTCGTCGCCCGAAGAACAGCAGGTTACGGCGGCACCACTCGGTAACCCAAGGTTCACTGACACGCTGCACGTCATTGCGGGGGTGGCGATGTGACGCGGCGTACGTTGGGTCGTGACGGGCCGTGGGGAAGCGGTTCGTTCGGGAGGTTCGATTCGTGGACGATCACGTCACGAGAGGACCGGCCCCGGTCCTCGCCAGTACGGCCTGACACCCAGGCAGTAGGGCACGAACCGGCCGGCCGGAGATACTCGGACCGTGCGGGAGCCGCACGGCGCCAAGGAGCTAGACGTGACTGCACGCACCTACGTCCTCGACACCTCTGTTCTGCTCTCCGATCCGTGGGCGGTGACTCGGTTCGCCGAGCACAACGTCGTTCTCCCACTCGTCGTGATCAGCGAACTCGAGGGCAAGCGCCACCACAGCGAACTCGGATGGTTCGCACGCCAAGCACTCCGTCTGCTCGACGACATGCGCGTCGAGTACGGTCGCCTCGACGTGCCACTGCCGGTGGGCGACGACGGCGGGACAGTCCAGGTCGAGCTCAATCACACCGATCCGTCGGTGTTGCCTGCCGGGTTCCGTAACGACACCAACGACTCACGGATCCTCGCGTGCGCCCTGAATCTTCGCGCCGAAGGGCGCGACGTCACGCTCGTCTCCAAAGACACGCCGCTGCGTGTCAAAGCGGGCGCCGTCGGACTCGCCGCCGACGAGTACCACGCCCAGGACGTCGTCGTCTCCGGCTGGACCGGGATGCACGAGCTCGACGTCCTCGACTCCGACATCGACACGCTGTTCGCCGAGGGCGTCGTCGACGTCGACGACGCGCGCGACCTTCCGTGCAACACCGGGGTCCGACTGGTGGGCGCGGGCGCCAGCGCGCTCGGCCGGGTCGCCGACACCAAGCAGGTCCGGCTCGTCCGCGGTGACCGCGAGGTGTTCGGTCTTCGCGGCCGGTCGGCCGAACAGCGGGTCGCGCTCGACCTGCTGCTCGACGAGTCGGTCGGCATCGTCTCCCTCGGAGGCAAGGCGGGAACCGGTAAGTCGGCGCTCGCGCTGTGCGCGGGTCTGGAAGCGGTCCTGGAACGTCGTACCCAGCGCAAGGTAGTCGTGTTCCGGCCGCTGTATGCGGTCGGCGGCCAGAACCTCGGGTACCTCCCGGGCAGCGAGCAGGACAAGATGGGGCCGTGGGCGCAGGCCGTCTTCGACACTCTCGAAGGGCTGGTCTCCAAGGAGGTCATCGATGAGGTGCTCGCCCGCGACATGCTCGAGGTGCTTCCGCTGACCCATATCCGCGGACGCTCGCTGCACGACTCGTTCGTCATCGTCGACGAAGCGCAGTCGTTGGAGCGGAACGTCCTGCTCACCGTCTTGTCACGGTTGGGGGCGGGCTCGCGGGTGGTGCTCACGCACGACGTCGCCCAGCGCGACAACCTGCGCGTCGGCCGCCACGACGGCGTCGCCGCGGTCATCGAGAAGCTCAAGGGCCACCCGCTGTTCGCGCACATCACCTTGACTCGCAGCGAGCGGTCGCCGATTGCGGCCCTCGTCACCGACATGCTCGAGGAGTTCGCGCCCGGGGCTCCCTGACTGTGCGCAAGGTTCCCCGGATTCCCGTGGATCGGCCCCGAAACGCGCTGATTCACTGAATTCGGGGAACCTCAGGCGAGGCGGCGGTTCGGCCGCTTGTGCAACCCTGCGTCGACTGCGGCCTGGATGTCCGCGAGGCTGTCCGCCCACCCGAACACGATGTCGTCGTAGGTGAACCGCAGCGTGTGGTACCCGATGCGACACGTTCTCCGGTCCCTGCCTCTGTCCTTCTGGAAGGACTGCCAGTCGCCGTGGTACTCCCAGCCGTCGATCTCGATGATCAACCAGTCCCCGATAAGAACGTCGACCCGATCGATGTCGGTGACCTGAACTTGTATCTGAACGGGTATCCGGAGTTCAGCGAGCCGTAGCCGGCACATGGTCTCGGGCCCGGACTCGGATCGGCTGTCGCAGCGCTCCAGCGCTCGACCGACGGATGTCGGAGCATTGCAGAATTGATACTCGAGTTGGTCCCAGGTCATCAGCCCTCGGTTCAGGATCGAGTCGCCTACAACAATGAGACTCTCGCTCGACAGACATCGCGCCGAGTGCCGGATCGCGGTGGGCAGGTCGTCCACTGCGGACACGGTGGGTGCGGGGCGTCCGAACTGGCGGCAGAACGGTCCTTTTCTATTACGGGTGGCCCAGGAGTCGGCACGGACGTGGACGTCGTGGTGTTCGGGAACCCAGACCCCGTGGTGTTTCAGTGCGCTCACGCAACTGAGGACTCCGCCGCGTTCCACAGCGGTCACGACCGCCTGCGGCGCGTCACCGACCTGGTACCAGCCGCGTCGGAGCGTGCGCGCATAGCGCGCGTTGATGAGTTCGGCGAGCCCTTGGCGGCCGACCATCGTGATGAGTTGCGCCCTCGTGTACACACCGGCGCGAATCGCGTCCATGCCCGCAGCATGCGCCGAAATCGAACGTTCTGGACCGATCGGTGCTGGTTGTGGACAACGGCTTTCTCATGTCCACATGTTCGAGGTTCCCCGATGTCTCCACGAACGAAGTGATAAAGCGCTGTGCTAGCAGATTCGGGGAACCTTACGCGCGCCGTAGGATCGATACGGCGAAGTCGGCGTCGTCGTGCCACGGCCGAACATCCCAGGTGGACAGTCGTATGTCGAGACTCAGGTCAGTTTCCGCGAGAGCGGCGTCGAATGTGTCGATGGGCAGCTTCGCGGTGTGGAAGCCGACGGCAATGAAGCCGCCGTCGGCGAGGTGGTCGGCGAGCCGATTCAGGACCAAGGCCTCGGTGTCGGCGGCGACGAACGCGAGGACGTTGCCCGCGCAGGCGATCGCATCGAACTCGCGGCGGGCCCCGTCGTCTCCGCGCAGGTCGAGGGTCGCGAGGTCGTGGACCTGCCAGTCCGGTCCCGGGTAGTCGGTCGCCGCTGCCTCGATGAGGACCGGGTCGACGTCGGCGCCGACGACGTCGTGCCCGACCGAGTGGAGGTAGCCGCCGACGCGTCCCGGGCCGCAGCCCGCGTCGAGGATCCGCGACGATCGACCGACCATCGCGTCGATGAAACGGGCCTCACCGAAAAGGTCGGCGCCGTCAGCGGCCATCGAGCGGAATCGCTCGACATACCACTGGCTGTGACCGGGCTCGGTGTCGGTGATCCATCGGGGAGGGGGAGTCCGCGGAGTGCTCATGGTCTCGACCATAGCCGCCGGTCACCGAGTTGCGGAAAGGTGACGATGCTCTCGCAGGGTGGCGGACTATCAGGCCCCCTGGCACACTGAGGTGATGCTGAAGTTACTAATGAGGTGTATGTGGCAAGTGGGACTACTGGTGATGGCGAGTGCTGTCGCCCTCGTAGTCGGAACCGGACAGGCGTCCGCCGCGCCGACCACCCCGGCTCCGAGCGGCGATGCCACGTCGTTGCTCAACGGAATCCTGAAGAACTTCCAGATCCCCGGCATGCCGTCCAAACCCGGTGAAGCCGCTGATGAGACAGGTCAGATGATCGTCGTGACCGCACCGGTCGCGTCGTCGCAGACCGCCACGCTCACCGCGTTCGAGAAGGATGCCCAGGGTGCGTGGAAGCCGGTTCCGGGCATCGGTCCGGTGAAGGCATTCCTGGGTGAGAAGGGCATGGGCAAGGCCCAGGACAACGTGTACCGCACTCCGCAGGGCACGTTCCCGCTCGATCAGGCCTTCGGCCGCGAAACGAACCCCGGCACCAAGATGCCGTACTTCCAATCGACCAAACAAGACTGGTGGGATGCGAACCCGAAGTCGCCGACCTACAACCAGCACGTGAAGCAGGACAAGAGCCCCGGCGGCGACAGCGAGAACCTGTACGACTCGGGACCGGTCTACGACTACGCGGTCAACATCAACCACAACCCGAACCGGACACCGGGCGACGCGTCGGCGATGTTCCTGCACGTCACCGACGGCAAGCCGACGTGGGGCTGCGTCGCGACCGACCGCGAGGCGATGGTCAACATCCTCAAGTGGCTCGACCCGGCGAAGAAGCCGAAGATCACGATCGGCGTGAACGTCGACGCCCCGGACCAGGCTCCCAAGGCGGAGGCCAGCCCTAACGGCGACGTTCTCGGTGGACTGCTCGGCAATCTCGCCGCGATGCTCCCGGGCTCGTTGAGCACGCTCATCCCCAGTTCCAGCTGACCCGCATACCGACCCCCTTCAGCGACCCGAGGCCGCACGCGATCATCGCGTGCGGCCTCGGGGTTTCGAGGGCTGAAGGGTACTTCGACTCAGACGGTGCCGCGCAGTAGCTCGAACCCGGACGTTCGGGCGGCGTCGAACCCGTCCATCGGGCCGGTGCTCCGCTCGATCTGGGCCGTCGCCTGGTCGATGACCGGTGTGTCCGGATCCAGGACTTCCAGGTAGACCCGGTGGCATTCGAGCGCGCGGATCGCGGTGTCGGTGAATCCCTCAACGTCGACGGCGTGCGTGGCGTTCGGGCCGTTGCACAGCAGTGCGCGGGGCGGAGCCTCGAGCCCGTCGAACGCTTCGACGACGGCGGCGGCGAACTGCATGTGGTCGCGCTGGTTAGGGAAGCCGGGCGCCCACTCGGGGCCTCCGTACAGACTGAGAACGACGTCGGGGCGAACCCGATTGACGGTCTCAGCGACTTTCGCGCGGAGCTCGGGCGTATTGAAGAGCTCGCTGTCGGGGAAGCCCCAGAACTCGACCTCGTCGACGCCGACGACGGCGGCCGACGCGATCTGCTCGCCTTCACGGAGAGGACCGCATTCCTCGGCTGGCATGCCTGCGATGCCTTCTTCGCCGCTGCTCGCGAGGGCGTAGACGACGCGCTTACCCTGCGACGTCCACCGCGCGACGGCAGCGGCCATGCCGTATTCGGGGTCGTCGGGATGGGCGACGAGGACGAGTGCGGTCGACCAGTTCTCGGGGAAAGTCGCAGTCATGGGGCCGACACTACGCTGCAGACCCGCTCCGCCTCACGGGATAAGGCCGCGTTCACGTGCCGCAGCAAGGACTTTCGTTCGGCTGTTGACGCCGAGCTTGTCGAAGATGTGGACCAGGTGCGACTTCACGGTCGCTTCCGAGATGAACATCTTGCGGGCGATCTCCCGGTTGGATCCACCGTTGGCGAGACTCTGCACGATCTCGAGCTCCCGTGCGGTGAGCGGTATCTCGCGGGAGGTGACGCGAGTGAGCAGCTTGGCCGCGATGGCGGGGCCGAGCACGGTCTCACCGGCTGCGGCAGAGCGGATGGCGCCGACCAGCGTCTCCGGCGACGCGTCCTTGAGCAGGTAGCCGACGGCGCCGGCCTCCACGGCTCGGACGATGTCGACGTCCGACTGATAGGTGGTCACGATCAGCACCTGCGGAGGATCGGCGAGTGCACGAATCGACTGGGTGGCGTACACCCCGTCGGCAGCCGGATCGGCGCCGTGCAGCCGCAGATCCATCAGCACTACGTCGAGGCCCGTTGTCGACGCGATCTCGACAGCTTCGGCGGCCTCGCCTGCTTCGGCGACGACGGTGAAGTCGTCGACGGCGCCCAAGACGGCCCGTAGACCTGCCCGGACCACGGGGTGATCGTCAACTATCATGATGCGGATCATCGAGGCCTCTCGATCGGGACGCTGACGTGAATTGTAGTCCCGTCGCCGGGTACCGACTCGACGGTGAGTTCGCCGCCGCACGTACGGATTCGGGCGCGCATCGCGCGAAGGCCGAAGCCGCTGCCCGCAGCGTCGTCACCCGCGGGCACGGGATTCTCCGGGTCCATTCCCACGCCGTCGTCGACGATGTCCAGGTGCACCTCGTCTGGAAGGTAGGTGAGCGTGACAGCGACCGCCGTGGCGTCCGCGTGGCGTCGGACGTTGAGCAGCGCCTCCTGCACGGTGCGTTGCAACGCCACCTGGACATGCTCGGAAAGTGTTGCAGGCGAGCCATGTTCGGCGAAGACTGCGCGGACCCCGTCCTGGGACGAGGCGGCGACCTGCTCGGCGAGCGCATGCGGCAGCCCGTCAGGGTGCGACTCGGGTCCATCGAGTCCGCGGAGGAAGCGACGGGATTCGGTGAGCGCGGTCTGCGCCGTCTCGAGAGCCGTCTCGGTGTGGGCGGTGCGCTGCTCCAATGGTGCCGACGGCGATGTCGCGGCACGTAGCAGCATGATGATGCTCGCCAGCGACTGTCCGGTCCCGTCGTGGATCTCGCCGCCGAGACGCTCGCGTTCGGCGAGGACGCCCGCGTCCCGTTCGCGCGCGGCGAGCTGTGCCCGGGTCGCTATCAACTCGTCGACCAGTCGATCTCGTTCGTCGACCATCGCCGTGATCCGGCCGAACGCCTCGGTCACCGCTACGGCGGTGGCGATGCCGATGACCGGGCCGATCACGCCGCCGACAGTGAAACCTCCGGTACTCGCGCGAGTCGCGGCCACCGCGGTGGCCGCGACCACGATCGCGACGGCGACGGCTACTCCGCGCGGCAGGAAGTGCCAGCACAGCATGGCTACCACGAAGGCAATCCACACGAAGTCCGCGGACACCGCCGAGAGCGCGATCCAGCCGGCGGTCAGGATCAGAACCCACGGCACCACCAGGTCTCGTTTGCCGAGCGCCGAGCACACTGCACCGAGCGCGTACCAGGCGGTGAGCAATCCTGCGCACACGAGCGTGACGACGTGCGTTCCCTCGTCGGCGACGGTGTTGGCGACGCCGACGATCATCAGCGTCATGAACAGGATGTGACCTGCCCATTCGGCGTAGCGGTCGGTGCTGCGGTCGTCGGTCATGTCTCCCAGTATCGCCGCCGTCGGGCGGTGCCCGCGACGTCTACACCTTTCGATGGATATCGGGACGCCGATAGGTGGAGTCGAAAGTGCGAATCCGGGGCGATGCCGAGGCAGGGGTCTGGGCGAGAGGCTTGAGTAGTCCCGGCGAACAGCTGGGTGAGCATCTCTCAGGAGGATTTTCAAGTGTATATCGGCTGGCGCGAGATCCGCGACGCTAAAGGAAGATTCGCACTCATCAGCGGTGTGATCGCACTGCTGTCCCTCATGGTCGTCATGCTGTCCGCGCTGACTGCGGGACTGGACGCCGAATCGACGTCGGCAGTGCGTGCACTGCCCGGTGACACCGTGATCACACAGTCGGCGGCGGGCGGTGAGGCCTCGAGCCTGACCGACAGTCGCGTCGACGACGCCGCGATCAGTCAGATCCGCGACGACGACCCGGACGCGACGGTCCTCGGTGTGGCCGACACGCGCATCACCGCGGACGGACGCGCAGCTGCGGTAGCGGCATTCGGGTTCAGCGACACCGACGAGGTGACCGTCGACTCGGAGACCGCGGAGGCTCTCGGAGTCTCGGCCGGATCCGAGGTCGTCGTCGGCACCGAGAAGGTCCGCGTCGGCGCCGTCGGCGACACCGACAAGTACGCGCACACCCCGGTTGTGCGCATGCCGTACTCGATGTGGGGCTCGGCGACCGGCCGCGACGCGGCGTCCGCCGTGTTGACGAGCGACTTGACCGCTCCATCCGGGATGGCCGCGACGTCGCACGACGACGCGGTGTCACTGGTGCCCGGCTACAAGTCCGAGCACTCGTCCCTGCTGTTGATCCAAGGCCTCCTTCTGGCGATCTCCGCGATCGTCGTGTGTGGATTCTTCGCCGTGTGGACAGGGCAGCGCGTGCGTTCGCTCGCGGTGGTCCGCGCCATGGGTGCAGGTCGCAACTACCTGATGCGTGACGGACTCGGTCAGGCCGCAGTGGTCCTGTTCGCCGGCCTGATCTCCGGGGGAGCGGTCGGTGCGATCGGCGCGTGGGTCGCCTCGGGCACCGTCCCCATCGCGTTCGACGCGGGATCGATGATCGCATTGCTCGCCGGCATGGCGGTACTCGGATTGGCTGGCGCGGCGATCGCGCTGAGGCCGCTGGTCAAGGTCGACCCGCTCACCGCACTCAACCGCTGAACCATTCCGCCCAGTTTATTTTCTCAGCAAGGAGTTTTCCGATGTCCCTCGTACTCGACAACGTGACCCTCACCTACCCGGACGGCGACCGCGACCGCGTCATGGCCGTCGACGACGTCAGCCTCACCGTGCCGCGGGGACGGCTCGTCGGCCTCACTGGACCGTCGGGTTGCGGCAAGTCCAGCGTGCTCTCGGTTGCGGGAACGCTCATCACGCCCGACTCCGGTCACGTGGAGGTGGCCGGCGAGACCGTGGAGAATCTCGGCTCGGAGGAGCGTGCACGGTTGCGCCGCGAGCAGGTCGGTTTCGTGTTCCAGCACGACAACCTGCTGCCCGACCTGACCGCGCTCGAACAGGTCCTGTTGCCGATCCACCTGGCAGGCGGGCGCCCGAAGCGGCACAAGGAACGTGCTCGCGAGCTGCTCGCCGAGGTCGGGTTGGCCGACGCGGCGGACCGCCGCCCGGGCCAGCTGTCCGGCGGTATGCGTCAACGCGTGAACATCGCCCGCGCCCTCATGGGCGAGCCCGCGCTGCTGCTCGCCGACGAGCCGACGTCGGCGCTCGATTCGCACCGCGCCGCCGAGATGATCGACCTGCTGGTCCGCCTGGTGGCCGAGCACGACGTGGCTGCGCTGTTCGTCACCCACGACGCGCGGGCACTCGAGTCGGCCGACGACGTCGTACGGATGCTCGACGGGCGGGTCGCCGAACTGGCGCACGCACGGTAGATCGCTCTCACCTGACGCAAGTGGGTCCCGGTCGTACGACCGGGACCCACTTGCGTCAGCGCAGGTTGCAGACTCAGAGGTCCAGGCGCGCGTATTCGCGGAGCTTGGACGTCTGGTGCACGCCTTCGATGGTGCGGATCGTGCCCGACTTGGAGCGCATGACCAGCGATCGCGTGGTGGCGCCGTTCGGACGGTAGGTGACCCCGCGCAGCATGTCGCCGTTGGTGACGCCGGTCGCGCAGAAGAAGGCGTTCTCCCCGCGCACCAGGATGTCATTGGTCAGGACCTGGTCGACGTCGAGGCCCGCGTCGATCGCCTTCTGGCGCTCGGCGTCGTCCTTCGGAGCGAGCTTGCCCTGGATCTCGCCGCCCATGCACTTCATGGCGACGGCGCTGATGATGCCTTCGGGGGTGCCGCCGACACCCATCAGCATATCGACGGTGCTGTACTCGCCCGCTGCGGCGATCGCGCCTGCGACGTCGCCGTCGGAGATGAGGCGGATCTTGGCGCCGGCCTGCCGGATCTCGCCGATCAAGTCGGCGTGGCGCGGGCGGTCGAGCACGACGACGGTCATATCTGCGACGTCGATGCCCTTGGCGGCCGCGACCGAGTTGATGTTCCATTCGACGGACTGCTCGATGTCGATCGCGCCCTTGGCTGCCGGACCGACAGCGATCTTGTCCATGTAGAACACGGCGGACGGGTCGTACATGGTGCCGCGCTCGGACACCGCGATCACTGCGATGGAATTGGGGCGGCCCTCGGCCATCAGCGTGGTGCCGTCGATCGGGTCGACGGCGACGTCCACCTCGGGGCCTTCGCCGTTGCCGACGACCTCACCGTTGTAGAGCATCGGAGCCTCGTCCTTCTCACCTTCGCCGATCACGACGGTGCCGCGCATCGAGACGGTCGAGAGGAGCTCGCGCATTGCGTCGACGGCTGCACCGTCTCCGCCGTTCTTGTCGCCGCGGCCCACCCAGCGTCCGGCAGCGAGTGCTGCGGCCTCGGTGACCCGGACGAGTTCCATCGCAAGATTGCGGTCGGGGGCTTGCTTGGACGACATGTGGCTCCGCTCCTTAGACACAACTCAGACCTGGACATTCTTTCACGCGCCCTCGGTGACCCGCGCCCTAGGGTGCTGCTGCCGCTGATGGATAATGGCAGGCATGGCCGATAAACCCAGGATCCTGCAAGACGGCAAGGACCTCATCTGGTCGCTCATCGCGTTGGGCGTCATCGTCCTCGTCGTCGCGGGGATCGCAGGCAGCTGCAGCTGGGGATTCGGCTCCGACGCCACCGAGCAGAAAGTTCCGCACTTCGACGTCTCCGCAGGGCTTCACGCCGACGCGAACACGATGCCGTTTCCGATCCGCGAGCCGAAGGTCCCGGACGGGTGGCAGCCGAACTCCGGTTCGACGCAGGAGATCGAGAAGACGATCTCGAGCAACGTCGGCTGGATCACCGACGGCGGGGCGTACATCCAGCTCACCCAGACCGACGCCGCCGAAGAGGACCTGATGCGTACGCTCCTCGGCGACGACACGTCCGGGACCGGCACCCGCGACGTCGGCGGCCAGATGTGGGTCGCCTACGAGAACCTCGACCATCAGAAGGCGTGGATCGTCGATCTCGGCGACGTCCGCGTCGGTGTGAAGAGCCGCGGCAAGGACGAATCCATGCAGACTCTCGCCGAAGCCGTCCTCGCCGCCCAGCCCCTCAAGGCCGACCGCCCGGTTCCCACGGGCTAGGCCCGCGCGTCACCGCCGGTCGAGCCCTTTTCTGCTGATCGAGCCCTTTTCTGCTGATCGAGCCCTTTTCTGCTGATCGAGCGAAGTCGAGATCCCTCGGTTCGAGCGACACTCGCCCTCACGTTGATCGAGCGGAGTCGAGATCCCTCGGTTCGAGCGACACTCGCCCTCACGTTGATCGAGCGGAGTC
>NZ_JBQEDL010000005.1:0-10754 GCF_052106715.1 Gordonia sp. (in: high G+C Gram-positive bacteria) | reverse complement strand
GAGATCCCTCGGTTCGAGCGACACTCGCCCCTCACGTTGATCGAGCGGAGTCGAGATCCATGTCTCGACTCCGCTCGACCAGCAGGAAATGTGATCGACCAACAGAAGCGAAGAGGTCAGTCCTCTTCGTCGTCGTCCGGATTGAGCGCGGCTTCGATCCGGGTGCGTGCGCCCTCGAGGTGGGCGGTGCAGCGGGCGGCGAGAGCTTCCCCGCGCTCCCAGAGGGCCAGGGACTCGTCGAGGCCGAGGCCGCCGCGTTCCAGTGCGGTGACCACCTCGGACAGCTCGTTACGGGCGTCCTCGTAAGCGAGTTCGTCGACGGGGGCTGGATCGGATTCGGTCATGCGTCGTCTCCTTCACGGATGGTCGCGTACACGGAGCCGTCGGCGACCCGGATGCGCACGGGCGCATCGGCGGGCAGCTCGTCGACGCTGGCCACCGCGTGCGGGCGGTCGATGTCGGTGCGCTGTACGACGGCGTACCCGCGTGCCAATGTCTGCGCGGGTCCGAGGGTCGCGAGCCGCGACGTGAGTTGGGTGTTGCGGTGTTCTTCGACGGTCAGGAGATGCCGGACGCTGCGGCGGATGTCGACGAGTGCGGCGTCGACCCGTTCCTGACGGCTGTCGATCATCGAGAGCGGCCGGGCCAGGACCGGGCGAGCCAGCAGGCCGTCGAGGACGCGCTGCTCGCGGTGGACCCAGTTGCGCAGGGCCTGCGCGTTGCGTTCTCGCAGTGAGGCGATCGCCGCGAGCTCCGCGGTCACGTCCGGGACGACGCGTTTGGCCGCGTCGGTCGGGGTGGCCGCACGTAGGTCGGCGACCAGGTCCAGCAACGGGCTGTCCGGCTCGTGACCGATCGCGCTGACCACCGGCGTCGAGCATGCGGACACCGCGCGCAGCAGAGTCTCGTCCGAGAACGGCAGGAGGTCTTCCACACTGCCGCCGCCACGCGCGATGATGATGACCTGGACGCGCGGGTCGGCGTCCAACGCTTCGAGTGCAGCGATGATGGCGGGCACCGCAGTCGGGCCCTGCACCGGAGTGTCGCGGATCTCGAAGCGCACTGCCGTCCACCGCTGTTCGGCGACGGCGATCACATCGCGTTGGGCGGCGCTCGCGCGCCCACTGATCAGGCCGACAGTGTGCGGGAGGAAAGGGAGCGCCCGTTTGCGGCGTGCGTCGAACAGGCCTTCGGCGGCTAGCAGCCCGCGCAGTCGTTCGATCCGCGCCAGGAGCTCGCCGATGCCGACCGGACGGATCTCGGTGATCCGCAAGGACAGCGTTCCGCGTCCCGAATAGAAGTTCGGTCGTCCGCAGACGACGACTCTCGTGCCGTCTGTCAAGGGAACGGGGCTGCGGCGCAACAGATTCGGGTCGCAGGTTACCGAGATCGACATGTCGGCGGCTGGGTCACGCAGGGTGAGGAACGCTGTCCGGGTGCCCGGTCGGGCATTGATCTGGGTGAGCTGTCCCTCCACCCACACCTGCCCGAGCCGGTGGATCCACTCGCCGATCTTGAAGCTGAGCGTACGCACCGGCCACGGCGCATCCGCCGAACTCGCCGGTGTCTGACCCGCTGACCCGGACGTCACTGGCCGGAGTCGGCCTTCTTCTGTTCGCTGACGACGCGGTTGTCGATCATCGTCACGAACGGTGACCGGTTCCGGTTGTTCCGCTCGTACTCGGAGAGGACCTCCAGGTCGGCGAGCGCGAGAGTGCGGACCTTGGCGCGCAGTTGCGCGAGAGTCAGCGCGTCGTAGTCGAGGTCGGCGACGACCTGCGGGACCGGCCCCGTCGGAGTGGCCGGTCCGGCAGCAGTCGGGCCGGGAGCGACGTCCGTGGTCGACGAGCTGTACAGCGCGAAGCGACCCGGAGCCCGATCGGGCGCATCAGTCTCCGCAGCCGCGGTGTCCGCAGCCGCGGTCTTGGACTCCGCAGGCGCGCTTTCTGGGGCAGGTTTCGTCTTGGGGTCAGCCTTGGCCGCGGGTGCGGCCTTCACGACCGGTGTGTCTTTCGTGACAGTCTCGGGTTCGACGACCTCGGTGGTCGCGGCCGCCACGGCCTTTACCGGAGTGGGGTCGTCGTCCTCGTCGAACGTCGCCCACGCGGGCTCTTCCTCGGCCTTGTCGAAGATCGGCGCGAGCAGATCGTCGCCCTTGATCGCCAGTTCAGCGATGTTCTGCTGGAGACGCATGCCGGCCTGCAGCGCGTTGCTGACCGCTGACATCGGCAGCGTGATGACTCGCGTCGGCAGTTTCCGGGTCTCCTCGACGGTCGTGGCCAGCAGACCGGCGACCACACGGGCGGGGTACGGAGGACGATTCATGTACTTAGCTTCTCACAGCCGTACGATTGGTGTTATGGCTGAATCGAAGCGAGTCCTCCTTGCCTCCCCGCGCGGCTACTGCGCGGGAGTCGATCGCGCCGTCGAGGCCGTGGAGCGAGCACTCGACAAGCACGGCGCGCCCGTCTACGTCCGTAAAGAGATCGTCCACAACCGACATGTCGTCGACACCCTGACCGAGCGCGGGGCGATCTTCGTCAACGAGACCGACGAGGTGCCCGAAGAGGCGATCGTCGTCTTCTCCGCGCACGGCGTGTCCCCGGAAGTGCACCGCACTGCCGCAGAGCGCAGCCTGCAGACCATCGACGCCACCTGCCCGCTAGTCACCAAGGTGCACCAGGAAGCCAAACGTTTCGCCCGTGACGACTACGACATCGTCCTCGTCGGCCACGAAGGCCACGAGGAAGTCGAGGGCACCGCGGGCGAGGCGCCCGAACACATCCAGCTGGTCGACGGCCCGGACGCCGTCGACAACGTGCAGGTCCGCGACCCCGAGCGCGTCGTCTGGCTGTCGCAGACCACTCTCTCGGTGGACGAGACGATGCAGACCGTCCAGCGGCTTCGCGAGAAGTTCCCGAATCTGAACGATCCGCCGTCCGACGACATCTGCTACGCCACCCAGAACCGTCAGGTCGCGGTCAAGGCGATGGCCCCGAAGTGTGATCTGGTGATCGTGGTCGGCTCGCAGAACTCCTCGAACTCGCAGCGCCTCGTCGAGGTGGCCCTGCAGAACGGCGCGTCGGCGTCGTACCTCGTGGACTTCGCCCGCGACATCGACCTCGCGTGGCTCGACGGCATCAGCACGATCGGCGTCACCTCGGGCGCCTCGGTCCCCGAGATCCTGGTGCGCGGCGTGATCGACCTCGTCGCCGAACACGGTTTCGAAGACGTCGAGACGATCACGACCGCCGAGGAGACGTTGACGTTCGCCCTGCCGCGGGAGCTGCGGCCCGCGCGAAGCGCCAACTGACGGCGAGAACGAGAGCGGCCAGCGCCACGGCGATCAGGATCTTTCCGGTGCCGCCGGAGCCCTGATCCGCCTGCGCGGGGGCGGCGACAGCGTGCCCGGCGACCGGGTCGGGCCGCGGCGGCAGATGCGCGGTGAGCGCGGCGACGGGATCGACTACGCCGGCGCCGAGGGCACCGTCATGGCCGCCACCGTGGGCCGTCGCGACGATCCGCTCGATCACCTGCGCCGCCGACATCTCCGGAAACCGTGACCGGACCAGCGCGGCGACGCCCGCGACATACGGTGCGGCGTAACTGGTACCGGCCAGTGGAACCGCGCCCTCGGCTCCGGCCAACGCGTACACCGGTCGCGCACCGCTCGTGGTCTGGGCGATGCTGACGACGTCGGTGCCGGGTGCGCCGACCGACACCCACGGCCCACGCAGACTGAACGACGCCGCTGTCCCGTCCCCGGCGTCCGCGGCACCGACGGTGATCACGAGGGGAGCGAACCGCGCAGGTGTCGCGACCGTCGCCAACTCGGTGACCGGATCGGGATTCTGCTCGCGACAACTCGTCGCGTCGGAGAGATTCCCCGCCGCGACGACCACGACGACCTCCCTGGTCAACGCGTGCTGCAAGGCCTGACCGACAGCGTCGTCGCCCAGATCTCCGGAGTCCGGAAGGCACGCCGTTTCGGATATATTGATGACGTCCGCACCCAGATCGACGGCCCGCACAATCGCCTTGGCGAGCGTCGCGAGCGGTCCGTAGCCGACGCCGACCGTCACGTCGTCGCCTCGCGAGTTCTTCGCACGGAATGCTCCGCTCGACTGCCGGACGGAGATGATCCGCGCCGCGGGCGCGACACCGACGAAACTGTCGCCGGGAGCGCTTCGCGCCGCGATGATGCCCGCGACGAGCGTGCCGTGGACATCGCAGTCGGACAGACCGTTGCCGCTCGACACGTAGTCGCCGCCCGCCACGAGGCCGGGCAGTCGGCGATTCGGCGTGACTCCGGTGTCGATGACCGCGACGGCGACGCCGTCACCTCGACTGAACTGGTGGGCGTCGGCGACGTCGAGCAGACGGTGGCCCGGCGGGACGTCCGTCGTCGGCGCCGCGATCGGGCGGGCGCAGCGCGCATGCTGCTCGGTCGGCGTCAACGGTCCCAGGGGAACGGGCGCCGGAACGGCCGAGGCGGGCGGTGGACAGCACGAGAGCAGCAGGAGTGCGGCGGCCGCCGCAGCAACGATCCGCACGTCACAGCTCGCGCACGAGACGGTAGGCGTCGAGCACCCATAACAGCAGCGGAACCAGGACGACGAGCACACCGACCTGCGCGATCTCAGCGGCCCGCACCTGCAACGGCGAGAAGTCGTGCCCGGCGGCGACCGTTCCGATGACCAGCGCCGCCGCGCCGAGAGCAGCGGTCACGCACATCGCCGTGATCGCCGTCGACGGGCCTGCAGCACCTCCGACTGCAGCACCCCCGACTGCAACACCTCCGACCAGGGCAGCGACGACCCCGGTCACGGTGCATGCGCCGCCCAGGATCAGGACCGTCGACTGCAGACGATCGGTGTGCACCCGCCCGCGGACGAGGAGCGCGGCCGCGGCACCTGCGCAGTACGCGAGCACCACCGCGTCCGGCGCGCCGAGTGCGGCCGTCACCGTCGCAGCGGCCATGATCCACACGCCGACGCCTGCGAGCAGCCCCGTCAAGTACGACGCGGCCGCCGCCGTCGTCCTGGACAGCGCCGTGAGATCGCCGAGCGCCAGATCGGCCAAGGATCCGAGCGGGTCGACGGGGACCGGGCCGAGGGCGTCCACACCGTCGACCACGGAGCGGTGCGCCGTCGGATCTGCGGTCGACGGCGCTGCGACCGGTACCGGCGGCAACGGGAGTCGGGCCAGCGCGATCGCGAGACGCCCCGCCAGCGGTAACGCGAGAACGCCGATCGCGGTGGACGTCGCCGCGATCGACAGGGGCGGAACCGACCACACCGATGCGAGACCGCCCGTGATCCCGGCTCCGACGCCGACCGTCGCAATCGCGGTGTGCACCGCGGCAGCGCTCCCGGTCCCGCGGTGCCCGATCACCGCGAGCGCAGCCGCGACGACTCCAGCGAGCGCGATCCGAGCAGGCACCGCGTCGCCGCCCGCCGCGACTCCGGACGCGGCCCCGAACACGCAGGCCGCGACCGACAACGTCGCGTACAGGCGAGGATCTGAGCCGAGTTTGCGAGCCGTCAACGCTGCGCCGATGCAGACTGCGGCCGCGACCGCGGTGAACAGCAGGGGAGCGAGCACCTCGCCCGCGACCGCCGCGAGGATCGCCGACGCCGCCGATACCACGGCCGCCAGTAGGACGCACGCGCACGCGGCCCACCGAGCCGAGTCGGCCGTCCACTCACTGCGGGATTCCCGCGCCAACGCCGCGACGCCGGCGGCGACGTCGTCGACCATCGCGCCGGGATCCTCCGGTGAGTCGTCGGTAAAGACGAGGAGGTCACCGTCGTGCACGTCGGCGTCCCGCAGAGTCGCGGTGATCGACAGTGGCCGGCCGCCGATTCGAGCCAACGTCCAGCACCGCCCGGTGTCGTCGTCCATGTGCAACAGCGTGCGTATGTCTGGAATCAGCGCTGCCAGTGGAACATCCGCAGGCGCGGCTACATCGACCTGTGTGTGTCCCCCGACCACCGAGATCCGAACGGATCCAGTCACAACGGTCATTTCGCAAACCCTCCCCCGAGGTTCGGTGTACAACCAGTGCATCGCTGTGAGGCGATGGCGTCGAGATAATCACGTTCGACGCCGCGCGGTGGGGGATTCGGGGGAATCGTGAACACTGACGGTATTTCTGCTGCTGGCATGGCTGCTGAGGGCGTGGGGGCTGCGCCCACGACGACGTGGTCGCCGACGCTCGGACATCGGCGCCGCCCGCGGCAGGCGCGTATCGCTGCGCCGCCGGGCGATCTACATCTGGAGTCACCGCCAGAACTGGCGCGCGCCGTTCCGCAGAACATGCTCCTACGTCTGCTACCTGCGGTGATGGTCGTAGCTGTCGTCGGCATGATCGCGATGATGGCGATGACCGGCGGTCGCGCGGCATTCGCAAACCCGCTGTTCCTGATGTTTCCACTGATGATGGTGATGTCGATGGTCGGCATGGTGGCCTCCGGTGGTCGAGGAGGTCCCGCCCGAGCGGCCGAGGTCAACGAGGACCGCAAAGACTATCTCAGGCATCTGTCCTCGTTGCGCGACATCGCTGACGAGTCGGCCGCCGTCCAGCGCGCCGACGCTGAGCGCGATCACCCCGACCCGCTGGCCATTGCGTCGCTGATCGGGACCGACCGGATGTGGGAGCGTCGCCCGTCCGACGACGACTTCGGTGACGTCCGAGTCGGACTCGGCGCGCACCGACTGGCGGGCGAGTTGACCCCACCGGAGACTGCGCCTGCCGAATCCGTCGAGCCCGTCTCGGCGGTCGCACTGCGCAGATTCGTGCAGGCGCGGTCGGCGGTCCCCGGTCTGGCGACGGCCGTCTCGCTGCGCGGCTTCCCGGCGGTCGGCGTCTCCGGGGCCCACCGCGATGTGCACGCGCTGATGCGCGCCATGGTGTGCAGGCTCGTCGTCCAGCACGGACCCGACCATGTCGGGGTCGCCGCCGTGGTCGCTGATCCTGTTGCACCGCAGTGGGATTGGCTCAAGTGGCTGCCCCACGTCGGACATCCGGACCACGTGGACGGGCTGGGGCCGACGCGGATGATCTATCGGACGCTGGCAGCTCTCGAAGCCGACCTCGCCGAGCACCTGGCCGACCGCGGGCGGTTCTCCCGGACCGATCCGTCGCCTGCGCTACGGCACCTGCTCGTGATCGTCGGCGACGGCGTGGTGACCGGCGAGGAGGAGTTGGCGATCGGCGCAGGCCTCGACGGCGTGACAGTCTTGGAGCTCGGGGCGAGTGCCGATTCGCTGGCCACCCGGCGCGGACTGTCGTTGATCGTCGACGGCGAGAGACTGTCGGCGCGGACGGCGGCGGGGATCGAGGAGTTCGCCGTCGCCGATGCGTGCGCGCTCGCGACCGCCGAGGCGCTCGCGCGAGCGCTGGCGCGCTACCGACCCGCCTCTTTCGGGGCACTCGCCGACCTCGACATCCCGCTCACCGCGCCCGATCCGGGGCTGCCCGGCCTGCTCGGTGTTCGCGATGCGGGCGAGTTCGACCCGGCCCGCGCGTGGCGGGGACGCCGCGGCGCGGAACGGTTGCGCGTCCCGATCGGATACACCGCAGACGGGACGCCTGTCGATCTCGATCTGAAGGAGAGTGCCCACGGCGGGATGGGGCCGCACGGACTCTGCGTCGGCGCCACCGGATCGGGTAAGAGCGAACTGTTGCGCACTCTGGTTCTCGGCCTGATCGCAACTCATTCGCCCGACGAGCTCAACCTTGTCCTGGTCGATTTCAAGGGCGGCGCGACATTCCTCGGCCTCGAGTCGAACCATGTCGCCGCGGTCATCACCAACCTCGAACACGAGTTGGAGATGGTCGACCGGATGGCCGACGCACTGTCGGGCGAACTGCAGCGACGGCAGGAGTTGCTGCGTGCGGCAGGCAACTTCGCGAACGTCACCGACTACGAGCGGGCGCGCACCGCCGGTGCCGACCTGGCGCCGCTGCCCGCGTTGGTCGTCGTGGTCGACGAGTTCTCCGAACTGCTCGCACAGAAACCCGACTTCGCCGAACTGTTCGTCGCGATCGGCCGACTCGGACGGTCGCTGCACATTCATCTCCTGCTCGCGTCGCAGCGTTTGGAGGAGGGCCGGCTCCGTGGACTCGATAGCCACCTGTCGTACCGGATCGGGCTGAAGACGTTCTCCGCCAACGAGTCCCGCACCGTTCTCGGTGTCCCAGACGCCTACCACCTGCCGAGCGAGCCGGGAGCTGCGTACCTCAAATGCGACTCGTCGACGCCGGTCCGGTTCCGCACGTCGTACGTGTCGGGGCCGTACACGCCGCCCGCGGACAGCGCCAAAGACGGCACGCCCGGACAGACCGGGGTGGTGCGCGTCTGGAACGCCGAAACCGTCGTCGACCTACCGGCCGACGACGATCCGGACGAACAGCCGCTCGACGCGATGGCTCCGACCGTTCTGCAGACCCTCGTAGCCCGCATCGACGGGCACGGGGCTCCGCCGCACCAGGTGTGGCTGCCGCCGTTGGCCGATTCGATCGGCCTCGACGCCGTTCTCATCGAGACCGGTCGGACACCGGGCGGGCTGCGCACCGTGCTCGGGCTGGTCGACCGGCCATACGACCAGCGCCGCGACCCGCTGACCGTCGACCTGTCCGGGGCGGCAGGCAACGCGGCGATCGTCGGCGGACCCCGGTCGGGAAAGTCGACGGCGTTGTGCACGTTGATCGCGAGTCTCGCGCTCGGCCACGACCCCACGCAGGTGAGCGTGTACTGCCTGGACTTCGGCGGTGGCGCGCTCGCGGCGATCGCCGAACTCCCGCACGTCGGCGGCGTCGCGCCGCGCAACCGTCCGGACGCGGTCCGGCGCACTGTCGCCGAAGTCGTCGGCGTTCTCACTGCGCGGGAGGCCGAGATCGCGGAGGACGCCGGGAGCAAAGACGTGTTCCTGGTGATCGATGGTTTCGGTGTCCTGCGTAACGAGTTCGAGGAACTCGAGGATCAGGTGACCGACCTCGTCACGCGCGGCCTCGCCTACGGGATCCACGTCGTCGTGGCGGCCGGACGCTGGGCCGACATTCGTCCGGGTGTGAAAGATCTGCTCGGCACGCGGATCGAATTGAAGCTCGGCGACGCGCTCGACTCCGAAATGGACCGCCGCGCCGCCGCGCGGGTTCCCGCCGACCGACCGGGCCGCGGCATCACCGCCGACGGACTGCACCTGCTGGTCGCGGCACCGACTGTCGGCGGATCGACGTCGGCGCTCGTCGACACCGTCGTCGCGCGCCACCCGGATCAGCGGGCGCCCGCCGTCCGCACGCTCACGACCCGACTCTCGGTGGACGATTTCGCCGACCACGATCGGCCGTCTGGTCCCGGGCAGGTCGCGATCGGGCTCGGGGAGTCCGATCTCGCGCCGTTCGTCGTCGACTTCGGTCGTGAGGCCAACCTTCTCGTGTTCGGCGACGCCGAGTCGGGCAAGACCAACACGCTGCGCGTCCTCGTCGAAGGCCTCACGGCATCGGGTCCGGCGACCGAGGTGAAGATCGTGCTCGTCGACTACCGGCGCACCCTGCTCGGGGCCGTCACCGGCGAGCATCTCGCCGGATATGCCACGTCGGCCCGAACCGCGGCGCCGATGATGGCGCAACTCGCCGAATTCCTCTCGGCCCGGCTGCCCGCCGACGACGTCGGCGCCGACGAACTCGCCGACCGCTCCTGGTGGGCCGGACCCGACGTGTATCTCGTGATCGACGATTACGACCTCGTCGTGGGCCCGACCGGCAACCCACTCGCTCCGATCGCCGACCTCCTCGGACATGCCCGCGACATCGGCCTCCGCGTGATCCTCGCGCGACGCTCCGGCGGAATCGGGCGCGCGCTGTTCGACCCGTTCATCGCTCGCATGCGCGACCTGTCGTGCGACGTCTTCCTCATGGCGGGCGACCCCGACGAGGGATACGTCGTCGGGCGACACCGGATGCAGCGACTTGGAGCAGGTCGTGGCGAGTACGTCTCGCGCAGCCGTCGCGCCGAGGCCGTCCAGGTGGTCGCGCCGGACGACGGGACGGCGCAGTGAGCGGCGTCCTCGACCTCGAGTACGGACAGGCGCACCACGGTGTCGACGCCCTGTTCGAGCACATCGACGAACCAGGACTCGACATCCCGTTGGCGCTGCCAGCATGGTCTGGGCAGGTCACGCACCCGTCGACGTGGGGTACCCGCCGGATCTCCGAGTTCCGTCGGCGGTTGGCCGCGGTCGGTGTCGACGCGATCCCGGTGCCGCGCGCGGTGGCGCTCGCACGCAGCCACGCCGACGCGACCGTACGACGCTGCGCGGTGATCGAGACAGCGGTGGCACCGTCCACCGGCGGTCACTGGATGGCGCACTTGGTCGAAAGGCGAGACGGGGCCGAACGCGACAGAACCGAGCTGGACGGCATGGACGGTCAGGACCGGGCCGACGGACAGGACGGGGATTGGGCGATCACGCGGGTCGCTGTGACCCTGCCAGCCGATGTGCCGGACGACCCGGCCTGGGCGGAGGTGGTCGCGGCCGCCGACGTCGCCGTGGTCGACGGGCCGGAGTCGTCGTCGATCGACGAGGCGATGCGGACGATCGCCGCTCCGCCGGGCGGTGCGGTCCGTGCCGCCCGGGAGCTCGTCGCACGTCACGGCGGCCTGCCGGTGTCGGCTCGAGCGCTTCTCGCGTCCGCGGTTCCGCGTCCGCCGGAACCGTTGCCGCGGCCTAAGAGGCCGATCGTTGTC